>NZ_JAYFUM010000030.1:0-82995 GCF_034929435.1 Arcicella rigui | reverse complement strand
TTTCCCTGCTGGTGCGGTAGATAATTACTTGGCTGAGGCTTGGGAAATTCCTTCTAATATTACCATTGGGGCTTTCCGAGCTCCTCGCTCAAACTTCAACGCTGCGGCCGAACAGTCGTTTTTAGACGAAGTAGCCGAAGCAATGGGCAAAGACCCAATCGCCTTCCGTCTGGATTTATTGAAACGTGCCAAAGAAAATCCAGTAGGCAAAAACAACGAATACGATGCCGACCGCTACGCTGGCGTATTGGAATTGCTTAGAGAAAAATCGGGCTGGGACAAACCCGAAAATAAAGGTAAAAAGCGTGGTGTAGCCGCTTATTTTTGTCATGCTTCTTACGCTGGTCATGTGGTGGATATAGTCATGCGTGACGGTCAGCCCTATGTTGAAAAAGTAACCAGTGCCATTGATTGCGGTATTGTCGTAAACCCCGATGCCGCCAAAAACATGGTACAAGGAGCAGTTGTAGACGGAATCGGTAATGCGTTTTACGGGGCATTGACCCACAAAAACGGAGCAGCCGAACAAAGTAATTTCCATAATTATCGCATCATTCGTCATAACGAAGCACCCAAGGAAATAGACGTTCATTTTGTACAAAACAACATCGACCCAACGGGTCTTGGCGAGCCACCTTTCCCTCCTGTGTTCGGGGCTGTTGCCAATGCTTTGTATAAATCTACTGGTAAAAGGTATTACAATCAGCCATTTATGTCAGAAGGAACTAAAATCTAAAATACTCTTTTCCCCAAAAAGCCCCTTTTGTTTAGCTAAAAGCTATCAGAAGGGGCTTATTTTTTGTACAATCATCATCGTATATTTTAAGTAGGTAGGTAAAAATCGTTTTCCTGTTTTAGGCTTTAAGCATTTAGCCAAAAAACAAAATACACGTTTTAGAAAATTCAATAATATTTTATTTACCTAATGCTTTCAATAAAATATGCTCAATTATTTACTTCGTGGTAAAGTCATATTTACTTTTATTATTTTTCATCTATCATTTTTTCCCTGTACTTTTATTGTATCTTTTTGATAAATTAACCTTTTAAAAAGGTTAATCTTGACGAATTTTCTCAGTACAAAATGTATTTATCTATGAAAAAAGTACTTATCTCGCTGCTGTTGTTTACTTCGGTTGCTGTGGCATTTTTTGCATTCAGACCTAAAAAACAGAAAAAACCTAATATCGTATTCATCATGTCTGACGACCATGCTTATCAAGCAATCTCGGCTTATGACAAACGCCTCACCAAAACGCCCAACATTGATAGAATCGCTAAGGAAGGAATGCTTTTTACCAATGCTTGCGTTACTAATTCAATTTGTGCCCCTTCTCGTGCCGTAATTCTTACAGGAAAACACAGTCATATCAACGGTAAAATTGATAACTACTTTCCTTTTGATAGTACTAATATTACATTTCCACAAATACTTCAAGCAAATGGTTATCAAACAGCGATGTTTGGGAAATTACATTTTGGGAACAATCCTAAAGGTTTTGATGAATTTCAAATTTTGCCCGACCAAGGCGATTATTATAACCCCGACTTTATCACAAAAAAAGAAGGTAGAAAAAAACTATTGGGTTATGTAACTGATATTATTACTGACCTGACTATCAATTGGTTGAAAAATGAAAGAGACGAAGATAAACCTTTCTTTTTAGCCTATTTACACAAAGCTCCTCATAGAGAATGGTTGCCTGCTCAACGCCATTTTAAGGAGTACTTACAAAAAACTTTTCCAGAACCTACTACGCTTTTTGATAATTGTGAAGGCAGAGGAAGGGCTTCAAAAGAAGCAGAAATGAACTTGCTAACGCACATGAATTGGGCGGGTGATTCAAAAGTATTTCCCGAAAATATGCAAAAATTGGGTATCAAAGAATCGCATCCTTACGACATCCGTTTTTATAATAATACTGTCGGAAGAATGAACCCCGAACAAAGAAAAGCTTGGGACGAAGCATACGGAAAAATGAATGATGAGTTTGTGAAGAAGTACCCGACAATGACAGAAAAGGAAAAAATGCAATGGCGTTATCAGCGATATATGCAAGATTATCTGGCTTGTATTGCTTCTGTGGACGATGGCGTAGGAAAAGTATTAGATTTTTTGAAACAAAATAATTTAGAAGAAAACACGATTGTTGTTTATACTTCTGACCAAGGTTTTTACTTGGGCGAGCATGGTTGGTTCGACAAGCGTTTTATTTTTGATGAATCTTTCAAAACGCCACTTTTAGTAAAATGGCCAACGGTTATTAAACCCGGTTCAAAAAATACAAAAATGGTGCAGAACCTCGACTTCGCTCAAACTTTCCTTGAAGCCGCTGGCATCAAAGCCCCAAGCGATATGCAAGGCGAAAGTTTGATTCCGATTTTTAAAGGAAATGGTAATAAATTTAGAGATGCCGCCTATTATCATTATTACGAATATCCAAGTGTTCACATGGTGAAACGTCATTATGGCATCGTTACTGAAAAATATAAACTCGTTCACTTTTATTACGACATCGACGAGTGGGAACTGTACGACCGCATCAACGATAAAAACGAAATGAAAAATGTTTATAACGACCCCAAGTATGCGGCGGTTAAGAAAGAATTACATCAAAAATTGGCTCAACTTCGGGTAAAGTATAAAGACTCGGAAACACTTGATAAAAAGTACATTGAAAAATACAAAGAATTGGAAGGGAGCGGCAAAATCTTCAAATAGGTTTCAAATCAGTTATTTATTGTAAGGCAATCTTTGCGTTTGCCTTACAATAAAATCTCCAAAAACTTCATTTGTCTAAATCAGCTACACGGCACTATAATTCCCTGCCCAAAATATCGGTATAAAATGGAGTTTTTCGTTAATTCCAAAAGGAGCATTTGAAAAAATAATAGCTTTAGTAATGTGCGGATGATGTTCTAATAAATAATGTAAACTTTTTAAAGAACCACTTCTCCCCGACTTTACTTCTATCGGTATAATTTGTCCTTCACGAACAATAATAAAATCTACTTCTGCACTACTGCCCGGGCTGGTTCTTGCCCAATAACAAAGCTCATCTTTTTGATTAGCAATCATTTGCTGTGCTACAAACTGCTCTGCCAACATGCCATTGAAAGCCGCCGAAAGGTTCTTTTTCAAGTAAATATCTTGAAATGACAATTTACTTTTTCGTAACAACAAACCAATATCAAGGTGAAACAATTTGAACTGTTTGCCCGAAGGCGTAAGTGGCAAACCCGTAATCGAAACATTCTGAACGGCATTCAATAAACGAGCGGTGCGTAATACTTCAACCCCTTTTTTGATAGTCGGACTTGAAAAACGTTCTGACAAATGCGTATAAATAATCTGATTACTTATCAGCAAGGCACTTTTTTCTAAAATATCATTCAGTGCGTCGCCATCTACTGTAGGCTTATACTTTTTGAAATCCTGCTCGTAAGCGTACAATAAATTATCTTGAATCGCCTGTACTTCATTGAGGTTTTGACTATCCACAAAACATTGCACACATTCGGGCATTCCGCCGACCACGAAGTAATTATTCAGTTCATCATTTAAAATATTACTAACGATTTCGGGTAAAATACTTGGTTTTTCTTTGAGAAAATTAGCCACAGTTTCTCGTTTTCTTGCCAATAGAAACTCGTAGAATGTCATGGGCGAAAGACTCATTACTTCTACTCGTCCAACAGGAAAAGGCTGATTTCTAAATTCAAAATCTAATAATGAGCCTGCCGCAATCAAATGCAAAGCGGGCTTATCTTCATAAAAATATCGCAAACTCCCCAAAGCGTCAGCACAAGCCTGAATCTCATCAAAAAAAAGTAAGTCATTTTCAGGGTCAATCTTGATTCCTAAAGCAAATTCTAACTCTAAAAGTATTCTATTGACATCAAAATTGGTTTTAAAAATGATGTGTAAATCTCTTCTTTTTTCAAAATTGATGGTGATGACTTTTCCAGAAAAATAGCTTTCACCAAATTTTTGAACCAACCAAGATTTACCCACTTGTCTTGCTCCGTTCAAAACGAGTGGTTTTCTGGTGGACTTCGTTTTCCAATTGGCTAACTCATTTATTTTTTCTCTAAACATAGCATTAATTTTCAGACCTATTTGTTGAGTAAAGATAAACAATTTTACAATTATGGTTATTATTTTGCACTATTAATTTAAAATAATAACCATAATTATATACTTAACATTTAATATTGATAAGAAATGCTATTAAAAAATAAACTATATCACAGTTTTTGTAGTTTTTCAAGAAAAACATAATGCCACACTTAGTAAAATCTATTCTCCAAGAGATTGATAGTTAAATTCTTATGTGTAAATTTGTTTTGACTTAAAATCTAAATTATAAATATTGTTCTTTCATTATGTATTTTCTACGATTATGTTTAATATTATTGCTTGTTATTAATTCTGCTTGTAAAAAAACTCAAGAATCAACGTCGAAAGGAAAAGTATTTATTGAAAACAATAACGGTAAATATATCCTCAAAAGAAACGGCAAACCTTTTGTCATAAAGGGAGTAGCAGGTTATTCAAACTTGGAGGCATTAAAAAATGCAGGCGGAAACACCATTCGTACTTGGGATACTACCAACCTCGATGGAATTCTAAGTGAAGCTCAAGCCCTCAACCTTGCGGTTGTGGTTGGTTTACCTATGCCTAATATCAGCATAGAAGCGAATTTTTATCAAAATCCTCAAAAAGTACAAAGCCAGTATCAGGCTTATTCCAAACTCATTAATCGCTACAAAAACCACCCAGCAGTATTATTTTGGTGCTTGGGAAACGAACTTGCTTTTCCACAAAGGCTTCAATTCAACGCATTTTATCAGAGTTTCAATAATTTGGTGGAGATGATTCACCGAGAAGACCCCAACCATTTGGTAACCACCACAGTAGTTAATATTCAACCCAGAACTATCCTCAATATCAAACTCAGGACAGAGGTAGATTTTATCTCTGTGAATATTTTCGGAAGACTCAAGTATTTAGCTCAAGATCTTAAAAATTTACAGTGGCTTTGGGACGGTCCTTTTTTGATTACAGAATGGGGAATTGATGGCCCTTGGGGCGATGCCAACCAAACGGTTTGGGGTTCGTACATCGAAAATACCAGTACCAAAAAAGCGGAACAATATTTATCAATTTATCAGCAATATATGCCCGTGGACAATCCAAGGTTTTTGGGTTCACTGGCTTTTTATTGGGGACAAAAACAAGAATATACACCTACTTGGTTTAGTCTTTTTGCCGAAAATGGAGCAGCCGCAGAAACCGTAGGAACGATGCAAAAAATTTGGACTAATCAGTATCCAAAAATCAACCCTCCTAAAATCAAATATATGTTGGTAGATAAAAAGGGGGCAAAAGATAATATTTTGTTTACACCCAATAAAAGCATTGAAGCACAGGTATTTATGGATGATAAAAAACTGGATGGCTTAACTTTTTCTTGGGAAATTTTACCAGAAGATTGGCTTCGAGTAAACGATACTTTTAATGATAAAAAACCAAAGGCAATCAATGATTTATTGATAGAACAACACGAAAATCATTACGTTTTCAGAACACCAAAAAAAGAAGGGCCGTATCGTATCTACGTTAGAGTTTATGACCAAAATGGCTTATTTGCCAGTGCTAATACACCCTTTTATGTAGTTGAAAAATGAAAGAAAACCACACGATAAAACCGCCAACCAAATTCGAAAACTTTTCACTCAGAACGATGATTATCATCGGGCTGGGAAGTATCATCTATTTTTTGTACCCGTTTTTGAATAAAAACGTCATTGAAAACCCATATCTATTTGCCTTACTTTTATTTTCCTTGATTTTTACTTGTCTAAAAATCATTTATGAATGGTATCACTACTTCAATATTAGCATTTTGCCTAAGCCTGTTGCTACCAAAACTTATACCGTAGATATTTTTACTACTTTTTGCAAAGGCGAACCTTATGAAATGATTGTAGAAACCCTTGAAGCCCTACAAGCCATTACTTATCCGCATACAACTTATCTTTGTGATGAAGCTGATGACGCTTATTTAAAAGAAGTATGTAAAAAATTAGGCGTAAAACACATCACCAGAATTGAAAAAGTAGATGCCAAAGCTGGTAATATCAATAATGCCCTCAAGTACTCAAATGGTGAATTATGTTTGGTACTCGACCCCGACCACGTAGCTCCTCCCAATTTTTTAGATGAAGTTGTGGCTTATTTTGATAATCCAGCCATTGGTTTTGTACAAGTTGTGCAAGCCTACTACAACCAAGCAGACGGATGGGTAGCCAAAGGAGCAGCACAACAAACGTATCATTTTTACGGGCCAATGATGATGACCATGAACAAGTACGGAACTGTACCTGCTATTGGAGCAAATTGTGTTTTTCGTAGAACAGCCTTAGAGTCTATCGGAGGGCATGCAGCGGGCTTGGCTGAGGATATGCACACTGCCATGCAGCTACACGCCAAAGGTTGGAAATCGGTATTTGTGCCTTCAATGCTTACCAGAGGGCTTGTGCCATCTACTTTGTCTGCTTATTACAAACAACAATTGAAATGGTCGAGAGGCGTATTTGAATTATTATTTGTGACCTATCCAAAGCTATTTAAGCAATTTACCTTGCGTCAAAAAATTCATTATGGTACTATTCCATTATTTTATCTTTCTGGACTTATCTTTTCTATCAATCTTTTTTTACCTGTTTTCTCACTGTTTACACAAGAATTTCCTGTAAAAATTGATTTCTCTACTTTTTCACTTCATACTTTTCCATTCGTTTTGTCGATTATTCTCATTCGGCATTATGTACAAAAATGGGTGATTGATGATAGCGAAAGAGGCTTTCACTTGATTGGTGGTATTTTACTGATTGGTACTTGGTGGGTTTTTAATTTGGGTTTCATTTATACTCTTATCCGAAAAGATGTCCCATACATTCCTACCGAAAAAGGGAATAAAATTGGCAATAATTTTATTCTCAATATTCCCAATTTATGCGTTTTACTGATTTCTATTAGCTCTATTATTTATGGACTTCATTGCGACTGGAATCCCTTTTCGTTAATTATGTCTGGGATTACTTGCTTTAATATTCTATTTTTTGTGCTGATAATTCTGGGTAGCGAGCAAAATCGTATTAAAGCATGGATTAACAGCTATCATTTTTCTAAAATATTTTATCAAAAACTTTCAGAATTTAGGGTTGAATTTTGGCTATTACGAAGAAAAACCTACGCCAACGTTCGCAGTGTCAGCTTGTTGATTTTGCTACTTTTCACTGGTATAAATTTGTATTTAAAGCAAATGCCAAACGAGCTTTCAAATGAAAATATAAGTACTATCAACACGATAAAAAATCCATTTTTATCAGGAATTTTTGCACCCAAACATACAGATGGCTTGTCGTCGCTACAACTTGTGCAAGAATATCAAAAGAAATCTAATGCCCATTTTGATATTATTTCCTTTTATATTCCTTGGGGCGAGCAGGAAAATTGCTTTGTTTCAATCCCACAAATGGATTCCGTGTATAGCAATCATTCAATTCCAATGATTACTTGGGAACCTTGGCAAAGTCTTTTTCAAGAAGCGAATACTTTCGGGGAAAAAAAGGTTTTTGAGCATATTCTTGCAGGAAAATTCGATACTTATATCGAAACTTTTGCCCTACAAGTCAAGCAACTCGACCGTCCTGTTTTTCTACGTTTTGCTCATGAAATGGACAATCCATTTTATCCGTGGTCGGCAAAAGGTGAAAATTCGCCAGAAGATTTTAAAAATGCTTGGCGTTATTTGGTTCAAAAATTCAAAAAACTACAAGTAAATAATGTCATTTGGGTTTGGAATCCGTGGAAAGCTACCGCCATGAAAAGCTATTTTCCGGGTAAATCGTCTGTGGATTGGATTGGCATAACAGCCCTAAATTACGATACTTACAACCCACAAAAACGCTCTTATTCCTTTCAAGAAATCTATCAGCCATTTCAGCAAGATAGTATTTTGAAAGCGAATATTCCTGTGATGATTACGGAAATGGCCTCGCTCAATAACCAAGAAGTTTGGTTGAAAAAAGCCATTGAAGACATCAAAACGAAATTTCCTGCTATAAAAGCTTACGTAATTTTTAATTCTGGCGTAGATAAAAATTTACCTAATGGTTCAGTTGGTTTACTGGATTGGCGAGTAAAAAATATGCCGAAAATCAAAGCAGGATTATCTCGAAAACATTTGGCAATCATTTCTAATAAAACCAAAAATCTTCCTTCGGTCATTCAACTGGATAGCAGTAAAATGTTTGTCGGACAGCAAGGTGTAAATTACTTGAAGGCAAATAATTGGTCGAAAAATTTAGAACCACTTACCAAAAAAGTTATTGAAAATGATTTTTCAATGATGAAATCCGTAGGCATCAATACGGTAAAATTTATTGGAGGAAATATTTATGATTACAACCTACTGACGGTAGCACAAGAGCAAAAACTAAAAGTACATTTTAGTTTTTGGCTTCCCGAACAATTACGTTATGTAAACAATAAACGGGAATTGATACGCCTAAAAGTGAAAATTCTTGAAACGATTCGTAAGTACAAAGCCAATACTGAGATAGTTTCTTGGAACATAGCCAATAATACTTTGCCTACACTTGAACAGCATTTTTACAAACCAGCTTTACTCTATCAGGAAAAAGCCTACTTTGAATTTCTTCATTCGTTGATAAAAGAAATCAAGAAAATTGATACGCAACGCCCTGTGTCTTTGGATGTACCTCTAAGCGAAGGTATTGACGAAAAAATGAAGCAAATCAAACAGGAAGTACCTGAAATTGATGTTTTTGGACTGATTTTTTCGGATAAATTTGATGCACAAAAGCAAATCAGCCGTATTGAATTGCCCTACTTTTTTAGTTCGGCAAATCCAGCGGCTTATCTAAAAATCAAGCAAAAAAGCGTAGGCGTAATGATAGAAAATTGGCAAGACCAACAAAATGCCGACCTCGTTACATTTAATGGTTTGAAAGACGAAAAAGGACGCAACAAAGAAGTATTGCAGAGTTTAAGTAAAATTTGGAAAGGAAACGTACAAGTATCTCGTTTCCCCAAAATAAAAATCCTGCGTCCTGCTCTTACTACTTTTGCCAATGATATTTTACCTTATCAAGCACTTGTTTTTGATAATGAAAATTGGCATTTGGCTGAATATTTCAACACAGGTTTAAGTTTTGAATGGTATTTGGTAGAAACAAACGCCAACGGAATAGCCATAAAAAAACAATTTGTTGGAACAGGTGCATCCATTAAAGTACAAATGCCTGCTGATGTTTCACGCTATAAATTGCTATTAGTAGCCATAAAAGCTGATAATATTACTACTACTGAATCTATTTTGAATATTCCACTTTAATTAGTGATTGGAAAAAGTGATTGGTAATTAGTATTTGATAAGCTTTAGGCTATAAGCCGTAGGCAATAGGCAAAATGTTTGTTTTCTAATAAAAGTCTTTTGCTTATTGCTTACAGCATATTGCCTAAAGCCGTAGGTAGGCAATAGGCAAAATGTTTGTTTTCTAATAAAAATTCTTTTGCTTACAGCCTATTGCCTAAAGCATTGCCATTTATTTAATGCTGTCTGATAACTTACATAAATCAAAAACATAGTTTAAATCGTATTCATTACTTAAATCATACTGTGAAAAAAATACTTATTTCAAGCGTAATATTGGGACTTGTACTTGCTTTGGGAGGTTTATGGATAGCCCGAAAAAGCATTATATCTACTTATGAAGACGACCTAAGTAAACGATTTTATGAGCCGATACTTGGATTTTACGATAAAACAGGGACAGTTAAAAAGGAGGTTTTCCCTGTAAAACATTTTACCATTACTTGGAAAAATACAGGACTTTGGTTTGACAATACGGCTTTAGCCAAGACTTTAAGCGGTGACACGGCTGTTTTTTTTACAATAGAAACGTGGAGTAAAAACAGCATTTTTTCGAGAGCTGACCAGAATGTCATTGAAAAAGTGCTTACAGGAGAATTTGACCAAAAAACAAAAGAATTGGCTCAGATTTTATCGAAAACGAACAAGCCTGTTTTTGTTCGTTGGAATCCTGCAATGGAATTGCCCGAGTATCAGTACCCTTGGCAATTTCAGTCGCCACCTGCTTATATTAAAGCATTCAATCATTTTGCAACACAATTAAAAAAGGAAGCACCCAACGTAAAAATCGTTTGGGGGCCAGCAGGTTATGCAGGAGATTCAGAATATTGGCCCGGCGAAAAATTGGTAGATTGTATCAGCATTACTTTATCCGAAAAAAAGCAAATGGATTCTGTATCATTTCATCAAGCCATTCTTCGTGAAATCAAAGAAAAATTACACCGAATGAGGTTTATGAATAAACCCATTATAATACTTGGGGCAAAAGAAAAAATGCCTTTTGCCTTTCAACAGTCATGGATTCAGGAAGGGACTAAGGATGAAAGAATTTTCACAAATACCATTTATTCAAGCCAGAATTTTGTGCCAGATTCGGTAACAAAACCTAAACGTTCAAAAATGATTTTAGGGGTTTATGACCCACTTGAAAAATTAACACAATTGCCTGCCTTGCAAGTAGAGCATCTTTTTACCGATTGGGGCGAAATCCAAAAAGGAGAAATTCATAAGAAAATTCAGGCAGTTGTTGCTCGAAAACATGACATCATTCTAACCGTAGAACCTTGGAAAGATGTAAAAAAAATGAACGACCCCGATGTACTTCAAAACGTTTTGAAAGGACAATACGACTCAGAAATCAATATGCTGTACGAACTTATTGAGAAAACACCTCAAAAGGTTTACTTACGTTGGGCTCACGAAATGGAAATCCCGATTCATCGCTATACTTGGCAAAGTCAAGACCCCGTCGTGTACATCAATGCCTATCGCTATTTTATGCTTTTTCGGAAAAACAAACCTAAAAATATTCTTCGTGTTTGGGGACCAGCAGGCGATAGAGGTTCAATAGATTGGTGGCCCGGCGATGATGTGGTTGACTTTATCAGCTTCGCCATTTACGGTTTGCCCGATAAAAATATTACAGACTATCAAAAGCAAGAGCTATTTAGCGATATTTTCAATCGTAAATTTTACAGAATGCGTTTTGCCAATAAGCCTATTTTTATCACCGAATTTGGCGTAAAAGGCCCAAAAAATTATCAAAATCGCTGGATGCAAAATGCGGCGGAAACCCTAAAAAACAATAAAAATGTGTTTGGAGTAAGTTACTTCAATCAGCACGATACGCCAGATGCTTGGGGAAAAATTAAAGCTCCAGATTGGAGTATCGACGCCACTACTTTTCAAAATTTTTACACACATTTAGAATAAAAATAGCTGTACGTAGTCAGAGGTTTTGTAGTCAAAAACAACATTTCATGAATTTGACAAGTAATGAGTTTTCGGTAAGCACAATTTCATCTGTTTGATTTTTGTAAGTTAATATTTGATAACTGTTTAGAGTATAGTCGTGATTCTGTCTAATTTTGCAGCCAGAAAAGATTAAATCAATCTGAATTGCATACAATACTGTAATTCTTGAGGTTTTTGAGAAGACAGTAAAAACACAGTCATCAATATTATGAATAATCAGTGGAAAATATACTTACTTACAATTGTTTGTTTTTTTACAGGAACATCCGAATTTGTGATAGTGGGTGTATTAGATGAAATTTCAAAATCTGCCAATATAACTATCTCACAGGCAGGACAATTAATCGCTGTTTTTGCCATTACTTCTGCTATTGGTACACCCATTAGCATCTTTTATTTGCGGGCTTTGAATCAGCAAAAAATCATCATGTTAGCCCTGTTGTTGATTATCATAGGCTCTGTTTTACTCTCTATTGCTCCAAATTATTCATTGATGATTTTATCAAGAATTATCATGGCATTGGGTGTAGGTTTATTTAATGTACAATGTTTTCTTGTAGCGACTAAATTAGTTTCACCCGAAAAAAGAGCCTCTGCCATTGGTACAGTAACCATCGGTTTCAACGCAGCCTTGATTTTAGGCTTGCCGATGGGAAGAATCATTACAGCAATGTTTGGTTGGAAAGCCATTTTCTGGATATTAGCCCTTTTTTGCTTTGCCTCTATGGCATTAGTTTACAAATTTATCCCAGCCTTTGAAGTAGAAAAACCCACTCCATTCAAAAAGCAATTAAGTGCAATCAAAAACACCAAAATTGTATTAAGTATGGGGATTTCGCTGTTTTGGATTTTAGGATATGCTACTTATTATACTTTTATCACGCCTTATTTACGACAAGTATCACTCCTGAGCGAACAATTACTAAGCCCAACTTTATTGGCTTTTGGCATAGCCACACTGATTGGCAACAGATTAGGCGGTTACTTAGGTGACAAATTTGGGATTCCTCAAGTCATTTTGATTTGTATGTTATTAAATACCGCTTCAATTCTAACATTATCTATGCTAAAAGGTACGCCATTACTCATCATTCCTGCCCTTATGACTTGGGCTTTGGCAGCTTGGGCACCAGGCCCCCTTCTTAGATATAATGTCATTTCATTAAGCAGCGAAGAACCGGGCGTAATATTAAGTTTGTACAATTCTCTGATACAAGTGGGTGTAGCAGCAGGTGCTGGTCTGGGAGGTATTGTTATTAACCATCTACCCATTATTTCTCTTAGCTACACGGCAGCCATGTTGGTATTTATTAGTTCAGTCATTACCTTTTTCTTCATAAAGAGTAAGAAGTATGGGATTGGTCAATAAAATGATGTATTCCAAATGTGAATAATTATTTCCCTCCGTTTATAGTTGATGGTTAGTTGATTACTTGCTTTACTTTCATAAGTATTCTTTAAAATGCTACATACTTTCCTGATTTAATAGTTCTACCCACAAAGTATTTACTTCTAAAAGTCCGAACAGTAAAAATGGTAATCAAAACCGTAAAATGGATAAAATCTATTTGAGCAAGACTGTATAGTTTTGAAGAAAATTTCAAACTATTAGAACAGATGCCAAATACTATTTTCCCATTGGGAAATCCGCTCCCAAACGATTGGTTTACGGGTGAGGCATTTCTGATGCCATTGCTCGCACAAGACCATAACCATGATTTTTCTGCTGGAAGTGTAACGTTTCAAGTTGGGGCAAGAACCAACTGGCATACTCACCCGAAAGGACAAGTACTTATCGTGATTGATGGCGAAGGTTTTTATCAGGAAAAAGGAAAGCCAGCTCGTAAAATTGTGAAAGGCGAAGTCGTAAACATTCCTGAAAATATAGAACATTGGCACGGTGCAACCGCCACTACTGCCATGACGCATATTGCCATTACTAATTTCAAAGACGGCGTACAAGTCACTTGGTTGCAAGCGGTATCTGATGAAGAGTTTACGCAAGTCAATTTATGAAAATTCCTATTTCTTAAATCCTAAATCTTATGAGACAATTCTTGTTTGCCAGTCCTTTGGTACTGAGTATCCTTGCCAGCATCGTCGCTTGCGATAAAAGTAGCACATTAATCAACGATATAGAACCCATGCCACAAGATTCAAGCACTACGGTAGTTCCGAGTAGTAATACCCTTGCCATAAGCGTTGGCAACCAAGTATTCACTGCTACACTTTTAGACAATCCTACGGCAAAGGCTTTTAAAGCCTTATTGCCCTTGTCGATTGATATGATAGAACTCAATGCCAACGAAAAGTACGCCAGTTTGCCCAGCAATTTACCCATCAATCCAAGCGTCCCTGCCAGTATTCAGGTAGGCGATTTGATGATGTACGGCTCTAATACCTTGGTCTTGTTTTATCAATCATTTTCAAGCACTTACAGTTATACCAAACTGGGTACAATCAACAATATTACGGGACTTACTACGGCTTTGGGCAAGGGAAATGTAAAAGTTCATTTTGAAATTAAGTAAAAAATCACACAACATGAGTACAACAAACATTAACGCTTATGGTGCGGAGTCTGCTATTGCACCATTGCAAAACCTTAACATTACAAGAAGAACGCCAACGCCACACGATGTACAAATCGAGATTTTATACTGCGGTATTTGTCATTCCGACTTACACGCTGTACACAACGATTGGGGTGGAACTGTATATCCGATTGTTCCGGGCCATGAAATTGTGGGGCGAGTTACCAAAGTCGGCGACCATGTAACAAAGTTCAAAGTCGGAGATTTGGCTGGCGTAGGCTGTATTGTGGACAGTTGCCGTGAGTGCGACCACTGTCACGATGGCAACGAGCAGTTTTGTGACAATGGCTGGACGGTCGTTTTCAATGCACCTGATAGAAAACATGGCGGTATTACCTACGGTGGTTTTTCAGAAAGTATTGTCGTAGATGAAAATTACGTAGTACATGTACCCGAAACATTAGATTTGTCAAGTGCCGCCCCTATTTTGTGTGCAGGCATTACGGTGTATTCGCCTTTAAAACATTGGGGAGCTGGCGAAGGAAAAAATATCGGTATCATCGGAATTGGTGGTTTGGGGCATTTGGCGATCAAAATTGCGAAGGCAATGGGGGCTTTTGTCACTGTTTTTACCACAAATCAAGCAAAAGCCGACGATGCCAAACGTTTGGGAGCTGATGCCGTAGTACTTTCGACTGATGCCGAACAAATGAAAAACTGTCCGAAACAAAATATGATTTTAGACACCGTTTCTGCCAAACATGATGTAAATACTTATTTGAATTTACTCAAAGTAGATGGCTCTTTGGTGATGGTTGGGCTACCCAATCAACCTTTAGAAATTGGGGCATTCAACGTTGTAAACGGTCGCAAAAGCTTTTCGGGGTCGAATATCGGAGGCATTGCCGAAACCCAAGAAGTATTAGACTTCTGTGCTGCCCACGGCATCACCGCCGACATCGAACTCATTACCATAGCTCAAATTAATGAAGCTTTTACAAGGCTTGAAAAAGGCGATGTGCATTATCGCTTTGTGATAGATATGGCTTCGTTGAAGTAACAAAACATCAAGTAAGGCTGTTAAATTGTGCGTTTTGTAGGTAGAATATTTATTTCAAAAATCACCATTTAGCACCCTTACTTGTGCTAATATTATTTTTTAGTAACACTATCCTTAAATCTGTACAAATAAGGAGCTTTATTAGCAGCACCCGTAAATTTCTTTTCCAAACGTTCTAATACGTTAAACTCCAGAATTTTCTTCTGAAAGTTGGTTCTAACATAAGTTCTTTCAAAAATAGTTTCGTAGATTTCTTGTACATCGGCAATCGTAAACTTTTCGGGTAATAAATTAAACACATTTAATTTTTCATCAATATCCTTGCGGAGCGTTTGGAGTGCTTTTTCTAAAATTTCGTTATGATCCATTACCATAGGTGGAATTTCATCAATATTGTACCATTCTATCGACTCATCAAGTATGCTCTTCTGTGGCACTACTTTGTTTATATCCACTAAAGCATAATAACCGATTGAGATAAATCTTTGCGTAAGCCACTTGTAATCAATTGATTGCTCAAAATTCTTGTCAGATTCTTTCAAAGTCTCGTAATTAATGTCTTTCAAACGATTGATAAATTCTTTACTATTTCTATTGGCTCTCCCAAATACTTGAAATTGCTCTAAATAAATACCTTTAATACTGGTTCTTTCACAAAGTATTCTTTGGGCTGCTTGGTCAACGTCTTCATCTTGTAGAACAAAACCACTGGGTAATACCCAAAAATCCCCTTTGTACAAAAGTTTGGGAATTAATACTTTCAATTGTCTTTCTTGATAACCAAAAATCACACAATCAATAGATACCTGATTGATATAGTTTTGTTGACTTAAATTTAACCACCTTGTAGATGCCGACTCATCTTGTTTTATTTCATTTTTCATTTTTATAGTTTCAATACTTTTAGGTTATTATTTTTCTACATTTTTCAGTTCAAGCCCCTCTCCTACTCTTTACAAAGTTAAAATATGTTATCAGAAGTTTTCTTACTTGTTATCTTTTGTATTTGTGTGACATGATTTGTCTGAAATACCTCATTTCTTTTGAGTAGTATGGGTTGCAAAATTGTTGATTGGGGTTTCGGACTTATCGAATAGTTTTAAAATTTTCATAAAGTACCTATTCCTCATAATGAATTTCATTTATTCAACAGGTATTTATCCAAGTAAAAATATATTTTATATTGTATAAATAAATATACAATATAAAATAATAGTATAACTTTGTATTAAAATAATCAAATAAAAGAAGAAAATCATGTTAGTAGCCCATAAAACCATTATCGTTACTGGTGCAGGAAGTGGCATCGGACGAGAATTGACCTTACAATTACTGCGAAAAAATGCCAATGTGGTTGGCATTGATATTAACATCAATGCTCTGGATGAAACTCAAAAAATAGCCAACGTTGGTGATGACCGTTTCAAGGGTTTTGCTTTAGACATTACTGATAGAGCCAAAGTGGAAGCACTACCCCATGAAATCTTGAAGCACTTTGAAGCAGTGGATGGAATTATCAATAATGCAGGAATTATCCAGAAATTTATAAAAGTCAACGACCTGAGTATTGAAGATATTTATCGAGTTATGAATGTCAATTTTTACGGAACGGTGTATTTTACAAAGGCTTTTCTTCCTTTATTTTTAGAACGTCCAGAAGCACATATCGTGAATATTTCGAGCATGGGCGGTTTTATTCCTTTCCCAAAACAGACTATTTACGGAGCGGCTAAAGCGGCTGTGAAAATATTTACAGAAGGTCTTTATGCCGAATTGAAGGATACACACGTAAGCGTTACGGTAGTGCATCCCGGAGCGATTGCCACCAATATTACCGAAAACTCAGGTTTGGATAAACCAAAAGTGGACTTATCAGACCCAAAAAATACAGCCGAAGCTGCTAAAATGACCCTTTCGCCAGTCAGAGCTGCTGAAATAATCATTCAAGCCATGGAACAAAATAAGTATAGAGTAACCGTTGGCAAAGACGCAACTCTCATGGATTATCTCTATCGTTTTAATCCAAAATTTGCTACGGATTTTATTCAGAAGCAAATGGCAAAATTAAGAATCTAATCATACTATTTAGCGTAAATGTTTACTCATTAATCCCATACAAAATCATGAAAATTAAACCGTTTTTCTTGAGCATAAGTATGTTATCTGTACTTGCTTTTTCTTCTTTTGCTCAAAACTCAGAAAGTTCAACGACAAAGACTATCAACTTGAAACAGATGAGTTTAATTGGGCAGGTGGACGAACGTTATCAATCCTTTAATGTAGAAATGTGTGAAGTAATTGGGGGTGATTTCTGGATTCCTTATAATTTGATTGATTCTGTCAGAAAAGTATCTAAAAAAACTGGGTTTGCTGCCTTGAAATGGAAGATTGAACCAATCAATTTATATGAAAAAAAACTTAGAAACTTAGCTACCGCTTTAGGGCCAACTTATGTACGAGTAAGTGGAACTTGGGCAAATGCAATTTATTTTCAAGATAACGACGACATCCCTTTAGCCAATCCGCCAGCAGGTTTTAAAAATATCCTTACTCGTAGCCAGTGGAAAGGAGTTGTCGATTTTTGTAAAGCCGTTGATGGTAAATTGGTAAGTTCATTTCCCATCAGTGAAGGTGTCAGGGATAAAGATGGCAATTGGTCGCCGAAAAATGTAAAATCAATCATGGATTACACCAAGTCAATCGGTGGCGAAATTGTGGCAGCAGAAATGTTTAACGAACCCTCACACGCCAATCATGGCGATGCACCCAAAGGCTATAATGGAGAAACCTACGCAAAGGATTTTTCAGTATTTGAATCTTTCGTCAAAAAAGAGTTTCCAGCCATGAAGATTTTAGGCCCTGGTTCTACTGGCGAAGGTGGTATTTTGCCTTCTGGTTTAGATATTCCTATTGATAAAATATTGGGAGCTTCGCCCAAACCAACTTTTGAAGTTTTTACTTATCATTACTATGGAACAGTTTCACAACGCTGCATGGGCGGGCAAAAACCTGCTATGGCATTATCAAATGAATGGTTGAGTAAAACAGAAAAAGGTCTTGAATTTTATCAGAATATGAGAGATAAATATATGCCTAATACGCCAATATGGTTGACCGAAACAGCCGAAACGGCTTGCGGGGGTAATCCGATGGCGGCTACTTATATTGATACTTTTCGCTATTTAGAACAATTAGGGCGACTTGCCAAAAAAGGCGTACAAGTAGTTATGCACAATACTTTGGCTCGAAGCGAATACGCTTTACTCGACCACGATACGCATACGCCAAGACCTAACTATTGGGCTGCATTATTATGGAATAAATTGATGGGAACACAAGTATATGATGCTGGTACATCAACGAATGGTGTAGATATTTTCACCCATAATTTAAAAGGAAAATCAGAGGGTAGAGCCGTTTTAGTAGTAAATACAAATGATACAGTAGCTTCCATTGAGATACCTTCAAACGGAAAACTCTACTTATTGACAGCCGATGAACTACTTAGCAAAAAAGTGAAACTCAACGGAAAAGAACTTAGCCTTACAGATGACGATACCATTCCAGCCATTAAAGGAACTTCTCTAAAAAAAGGAAAGATACAATTGCCAGCTCAGAGTATTGCTTTTCTGACTTTTACAAAAATATAAAAATTTGATTTCGATAATAGACTGTAAATAAGCCTATTAAATGTAATTTCTCAACAAAATTACAGTGATTTTTTGAAAATTAAACAAGTATTAATCCGTAGTCATAAGACAAAATATTTGCTTGTGACTACGGATTAATATTCTTATTTCTTCACCATAAAATGTAAATCAATCAATTTATTCAGCTACTTATTTTGCTTCAAAAGCCATTCATTTATCATATTAATCTCTTCACTTGTTACGGTATGACTCATGTCAAGTTCAATATATTCATTAGAAATATGCAGACTATCTAACAAGCTTTTACTTTGGCGAGCGTAGTTAATATTAAGTACTTCGTCGTGGATGCCATGAATTACCAGTGCTTTTAATGACTTTAATTTTTCCATTTTAGCAATATGTGGCTTTATTTCGTTCAGTACTCGTACATGCCCCGTGGTCTAAGCCCATCAATTGGTCTTCTTGAATGTGATACTCTTTGGCAATTTCTACCACTTGCTTTGCCAAAGCGGGATGTCCTGTGGTTCATATTGTATTGCAAACAAACGTTTATCAAATCCAAGAAAATCTCAAATTTACTAACCAAAATATAGCCAACCTTATATTTTGATTAATTAAAACTTTCTCTTGAAATAATTAAATTCATGGCTGTATGAATAGAATTCAATATTGAATAAATATATTTGTTTCTTAAAATTATTCAATACTGTAAATGAAATGAACAGAAGAGAAGTCATTAAAAATGTAGCTTTGCTAATGGGGGGAACATTTTCTGCTCCAACAGTCATGGCGATGAGTCGTTGGGAAAAAGCAGAAAAAGTCAATTCCAATATTGCAGCATTTAGTCTAACAGCAACGCAACAAAAAATTGTTGCCGAAATTGCTGAAATGATTATCCCCAAAACCGATACGCCCGGCGAGGCGTCGCCCGGAGCAAAAGATGTGGGCGTACCTGCTTTTATCGAAATGATGCTCAAAGATTGCTACGCTCAAGCCGAGCATTTGAGTTTTTTAGAAGGTCTAACCTCGATTGAACAAGCCAAATTCTTGGAAATGAATGAAAGCGAACGCCATGGAGTGCTTAAATATTTGGAACAAGAAACCAAAGCCGAAATGAAAGCTCGCCAAATGAAACAAACCAAAATGGGCGATAACGACGACCACGAGGACATCAAAAAAGTACCTAAAGGGCTACCTTTCTGGCGATTAATGAAAGAATTAACTTTATTGGGCTATTTCACTTCCGAAGCAGGTATCAAGGCTTCTTTTGAGTACGTACAGATTCCTGGGAAAGTTGAAAATATCAAATTGAAGCCTAACCAAAAATCATATTCGTATTGATTAGCTATATGATTTTCCCATTTTAATTAAAGATTTATGCTTTGAATCAAGTATGAATCTAATGAATCACTCAATTTTAAAAACCTTTCAAACATGAATTTGAATTTAAAAGCCAATAAAAATAATACTTTTGATGCGATAGTGGTGGGTTCGGGTATGACGGGTGGTTTCGCCGCAAAAGAACTGACGGAAAAAGGACTAAATGTGTTGATGATAGAGCGTGGTCGTGAAATTAAGCATCCGCAAGATTATGATACCGCCATGAAAGAACCTTGGGATTTTGAGCATCGTGGAAAAATACCAACACATTCGGCTGAGGAACTTTGGGCCAATAAGCGTTTTGGAAATTTAGCCAATGAAGAAACTGGCGGACATTTTACCAATGATAAAAATAATCCGTATATAGAGAAACGTCCTTTCGACTGGATTCGAGCCTATCATACTGGCGGAAAGTCGATGCACTGGGGACGACAGTCCTACCGATTTAATAGACAAGATTTTGAAGCCAATGCCAAAGAAGGTGTAGGCATAGATTGGCCAATCAGATATGAAGATTTAGAACCGTGGTACACTCATGTAGAAAAATTTGTAGGCGTTAGCGGTCAGAAAGAAGGTTTAGATGTTTTGCCCGACGGACATTTCTTGCCAGCCATGCCATTGTTTGCTCCAGAACTTCATTTCAAAAAAATGATGCTTGACAAATTCAATCGTCCCGTAACCGTTGGGCGTGTGGCAAACCTTTCGCAACCACAAGAAATACATACCAAATTGGGCCGAGCTTCGTGCCAGTATCGCAATAAATGTGCTCGTGGCTGTCCGTATGGTGCATATTACAGTTCTTTATCAGGGGCAATTCCAGCAGCCAACCTGACCAAACGATTGAGTATTTTGCATGATAGTATCGTTTCGGAAATTATTTATGACGAACAAAAACAAAGAGCAACAGGCGTGCGTGTAATTAACCAAAACACCATGCAAACAGAAGAGTTTTTTGCCAAAATTATCTTCTTGAATGCAGGTGCTATGAATACAGCGGCTTTATTGCTCAATTCTAAATCAAGTCGTTTTACGAATGGTTTAGGAAATGATAGCGACCAAGTAGGCAGAAATATCATGGATCATCACTTGGGCGTTGGTGCTACGGCAACGATTGAGGGTTTTCTGGATGATTATGTTTACGGACAACGCCCGAATGCACTATACATTCCACGTTTCCGAAATTGGGGAAATGATAAACAAGCTTATCTAAGAGGCTTTGGTTATCAAGGTGGAGCAAGCCGTGAGGGCTGGAACAGAGGCGTAAATGCTGATGGTTTTGGAGCAGATTTCAAAAAAGATTTAACCAAACCGGGACAATGGACTATTGGCTTTGGTGGTTTTGGAGAAGTATTACCGAATCCAGAAAACCGTATGTACCTCGACCCTACCCGTAAAGATAAATGGGGCGTACCAATGATTGTTTTTGATGCCGCTTTCGGCGAAAACGAAATCATGATGCGAAAAGATATTATGAATTCGGCTATGGAAATGATGGACGCTGCTGGCTTCAAAAATATTACTGGCTACAACCGCCCAGAAGTACATTTAGGTTTGGGTATTCACGAAATGGGAACTGCTCGTATGGGTCGTGACCCTAAAACGTCTGTTTTGAATGCTTTCAACCAAGTACATTCAGTAAAAAATGTTTTCGTGACTGATGGTGCAGCGATGACTTCATCTTCTTGTGTGAATCCTTCTATTACTTATATGGCTTTAACAGCTCGTGCAGCAGATTATGCCGTGAAAGCTTTGAAAAAAAGAGAGCTTTAATGAAAATAAAAATGGATTGTGATATTTCTATTGCTATATCACAATCCATTTAACTACGAGAAAAGTACCGTCTGAATACCCTTTTTCTTTTAAAAATGCTATTATTCGAGCTGATTCCAAACAAAACGCCAATGTTTCTCCTCTTATCAAGAAAACATTGAGGGTTTTTAATGAGTACTAAGCTTTACGAATTAAACCTAATTCTTCTGCCTGACTAAGTGTGATATAGGTTTTATAGTTTTCGGTAATGGCAGCCGCATCATTATTTAATGTTTGCCAAATTTCTACCAAATTATTTTCTATCAAAAACTCGCCTTTAATTTCAACCATAATTTGGTCTAATTTTGCTTTTTTGACTTTCTCTCTAATTTGCTTTACCAAGGTATTTCGCTCTTCAACTTCTGGCGATACTTGTATAATTACTTCTCCACCGCCGATTTCTTTTGCAATGCTATCAATCATTTTGGCTGTAATGGCTTTGCCCGACGATTGATTTTTCTCTAAAGCTTTTTCCCAAACTTGTGTTCTTAAATCTTCTGATACTTTACTAAGTGCCGCAGCATGTGACTCTTTCGTTGGAACAACAATTACCGCCTGATTTTCCGACTCACTTTTGTCGGAAATTTCCGACAAAGTATTTACGACAGCCGCCGCATCCATTAATTCATACGCTCTTTGTCTTTTTAAATTCCATCTATCTCTACAATAGCTTTCAAAAGTGGTGAAATTTGCTCGGTATAATTTATTATTTCTAATTTCAAAAAGAGCATTTCCCACCTCAACAAAAGTATTGAGTCCTTTTTCGATAACAGCTTCACATAAACTTAATCTATCTTGTTCGCTTGAATTCAAGTCCGAAAGTACGGTCGATTCTTCTATCTGCGGAACTATATCCATCACTAAAGATTCGCTGTGCAAATCTCTCAACAAATCATTACTAAAACTTTTCTTTGCCATTTTATGCTCTATTAATCAGCCATTATTTAAAATCAAAAACCAAATGGATGGTTTTATGCTTATTGATTGAGTACTTCCTCACAGAGTGCCATGTAATCACTTGCTCCTCTTGATTCGGGGGCATATTCAAAAATACTCTGAGCAAAAGCGGTACATTCCATCAAAGCGACATCTTGACGAATATTCGATTTGTAAAGCTTGATGTCGGAATTTTCCGACAATTTCGCAAAAATCATTTGACTAAACTTGGTTCTCATATCAAATTTATTCAAAAGAATTCCTCCTAATTGAATGTTGGGATTCATCCTTTTTCTGATTTTCGTACATAATTGTAAGATTTCGTCCAAACCAACATAAGCAAAATTTTCTCCTTGAATAGGCACAATGAAGTAATCGCTGGCAACAAGTGCATTTACTGTTAATGAACCCAAACTTGGCGGACAGTCAATCAATACATAATCGTAAGCTCGTCCTTCAAGTTGTTCTTGTAAAAAATAACCAGAGTCAGGTTCCATATTGATTCGGTACTCGAAACTTAACAGTAATCGGCTTGAAGGTAAAATATCCATTTTGTCTTTTCTGACAAGCGTTTCTTCAAAAGTTGCCTCTCCGACCAATAATTCGCCGATATGGTTTTGATTATTCTTAACGCCCAGAGCTATACTTAGGTTACATTGAGCATCAAGGTCAATCAATAATACTTTGAAGCCTTTCTGTGCCAAAGCAGCCCCCAAATTTAAAGTTGTGGTTGTTTTACCTGTTCCGCCTTTATTATTGGTAATTGAAAATACTTTCATATTTGTTTTTCTAATCTTTTATTAAATATTCTTCTCCGTTTATTAGTTCAATTCTAAAACCTTCTGCCATCAAAGAAGCCAAATAAGTAGTAAAGTCTTTTGCTGGAGCTACTTTTCTTTTCAACATGGCGGCAAAACCTTCTTCTTGTTCTTTGAGCTTTAATTTCACCACAGGTTTACTTTCTTCTTTCTTTTGGGTGGTAACTGGTTGCTTATAAATCTTTTGGTTTTTCTCGCTAAGATAAGCTTCCATCAAATGCTGTTTGGTAATGGCTGAGTAAATAGCCCCTGAAAGCGATTTAATACTTCCTTTTGATTTTTTATCTTTTAATTCTTTGATAACAAAATAAATATAGTCTTGGTCTATCTTTCCACTATTGAGCATTTCGCTAATCTCTTGCATAGAGTTTAAACTTACGCCAATTTCAGACAACAAACTTTGAAGATGATTGGGCAAGTTCAATTCTTCTTCCATAGGTAAAGATAACTGTCTGTTGATGATAAACTCCACTTGTTTTACCGAACGCCCTTCTTTGATTTCGTTAAAAG
This sequence comes from Arcicella rigui, assembly GCF_034929435.1. Taxonomy (NCBI): domain Bacteria; kingdom Pseudomonadati; phylum Bacteroidota; class Cytophagia; order Cytophagales; family Flectobacillaceae; genus Arcicella; species Arcicella rigui. Next base: position 58,857 of record NZ_JAYFUM010000030.1, on the reverse strand, counting down.
AAAAAGCCATATCGGTTTGCGTCAGCTCTCGCTGCGATACTAACAACACCCATTTTTTGAAATCATAAAAATTGGGATACTGTCCTTCTATGCCCATCATGGTTTTTAAATCTTCAACTTTTATACTGAAAGTATTAGAATTGTACGAAAAAGATTTCAACAACCAATAGATACGATACGAATAATAACTTCGTAATTGAAGTAAAACTTTGATTTCGGCTACGGTGAAATTTCCTTTCAATTGTAAAAGGTAGGGCTTCACAAAACTGTTTAGTTGAGCAACAATAAAACCTGAACCATCTTTGTATCGACAAGTAGCCATTAGGGGGTCGCTGATAATTTCACGTTTTCCGTTTTGGTCAACCGTTTCAACAGTAATCACTTTACTTGATAATTTGATGACGGCTTCTTTTACGTCTTGATAAGCTTTGCCACCATCAACATTGGAAGATACTTCTGAGATAGGAATTCTGCACAAAGAAAAATCTGTATCACCTTTGTTGATACGACCCAATAAAGCGATAAATAGCCGAGTCTCCATCAACGACATATTGAATCTCGCCTTGACCAACTCGTTGTGTTGGGCAACCGTTATATCAGACTCTACAATGGTAGGTTTCTTTTGCTGTTTCATAGCATCAAAAATACTTATTTATTACGAGTAATAAAAAAATCCCTCGCAACAAATTTAATAAAATACTTTGACGGGGTTTTCCTCGTAGTTGAAATTATTTATCAAGGTTTTACATCTCAGAAAACAAAAAATCATTGCCAATGAATACCTTAAAAAATACTGACGGGGTTTTTCTCGTAGTTGACGGGGTTTTTCTCGTAGTTAACGGGGTTTTTCTCGTAATTAACGGGGTTTTTCTCGTAGTTAGACGGGGTTTTTCTCGTAGTTAACGGGGTTTTTCTCGTAGTTAGACGGGGTTTTTCTCGTAATTGAATTTTATAAAATACTGAAAATCAAAAAGTTACAAACGTAAAATTCTCTAATAGTATAATAGTTAATAATAGTATAATAGCTACTAATATTAGTTGTTTTTTGATTTTTTTAATTTTTAAATAAATGAAATTTACCGTGACGGGGTTTTCCTCGTAATTAGATTTAAAAAAAATCAAAATCAGCAATCTTTACAAGCTCCAAAAAATCAATGCCGTACTGCTTGATACGTTCGAGTATTTTTCAAAAAAAATCGTTTTTTACCTTTTTGGCAAAACTTAAAAGTAAAAGAGTATCACCAAACAAATCATAAATTATACTAAAAGAATATTTTTTTGAATAAAAACAGTTAGACACTCATTTATAGCTCTTATATTTGTGTCTATTTTACACATTTAAAAAATTACGTCATTCTATTTGTAAAACACCTAAATGATTTTTTGTGTATTCAAAAACCTCAAGTATTGACAACCCATTCAAAGATTTTTTCGACTCAAAAAAAGAAAAAATTGATTGACTATGAAGACTAAGTATTATATCATTTTGTTGCTTTTACTCTGCCAATATTCATTTGGACAAGTAAAAGACTATAATTTTATCAACCTCAATAATAAAAACGGACTATCGTCCAATAGCGTCAACGCTATTTTGAAAGACAAGTACGGCTTTATGTGGTTTGGTACAGACGACGGACTGAATAAATTTGACGGACAAAATTTTACCATATACCGGCATAGTGAAACGGACTCAAACAGTATCGGCAGGGGAGTAGTAATGGCGATGCAAGAAGATATAAACGGGAATTTGTGGGTTGGTTCAAATATTACTTTATCGCTTTACAACAGAAGTTTAAATAATTTTATCAATGTTGATTTTAGTAAACTTGGTTGGATTCGTTGCCTTCGAGCCGACCATTTAGGTAATATTTGGGTAGGTACATACAGTGGACTTCATTATTTTAATCCGAAGACAAAGAAAATAATTACTTACAAAGCTAATCCTTCAAGAAAAGATAAGCTGAATTCTGATGTAATTCTTTCAGTATTTGAAGACAGTAAAAACAACGTTTGGGTAGGTACAAATGCAGGCTTTCATTTGTTGAATCCTGCCAAAGGCACGTTTGTTCGATACTTTCATGATGATAATAATCCCTTGAGTATTGCCAGTGGCATAGTTCGTAATGTAGTAGAAGACAAAGAGGGAAATCTTTGGCTTGGTACAGGCGAGGGGCTGGACAAAATGAATGTGCAAAGACAAACTTTTGAACATTTCAAAAGTGTAAAATCGGATGCAGAAACACTCAGCGATAATAGTATTTACAAAATTGCTTTTGATAAAGATTCAAAACTTTGGGTAGGCACAGAAGACGGATTGAATATCTTTAATCCGAAAGACGGTAAAACGCTTAGAATTAATAATTCGGCATCGAATAAATTTAGTGGTGCAGGCAGATTTATTGGGAATTCGGTCAGAGATATTTATTTGGATAACTGTGGCATTTACTGGATTGGAACAATCAAAGCTGGCGTAAACAAGTACGATAGCAATTTGGCATACTTCAATCATACAAGATTAAATCCTTCGGATTTTAATAGTGGTTCGGTATTATCATTTGCGGAGAGTCCGACGGGAGATATATTTATTGGTACTGAAAACAGAGGGCTAAATATTTTCAATACAAAAACTGGCTTGATAAGTCCCATTCAATTGGCAGGCATGGACGCAAACAAAGGCATTATTTTGTCTTTGGAACGTTCGGAAAATACCCTTTGGATAGGTACTTATTTGTATGGATTGTACATCAAAGATTTGCGGACGAATACCACCAAAAATATTCGTATTCCAAAAAGTAATACAGATGCTACCAGCGTTCCGATAAATTGCCTAAAAGCCGATAAACAAGGAAATATTTGGATAGGAACAAATGGAAAAGGGCTGTACAAGTACAATATCAAAACAGGAGAATTACTGCATTTTAGCCGTATTTTTTACCAAAACCAAGCAAGGAGTACTTTAAAAAATGGTTATATCACCACTATTGAAATAGACTTCAAAGGAAACTTATGGATAGGAACGAATGGAAGTGGATTGACGATTTATAATCCAAACGAAAAACAACTGAAAATATTTAATCATGACAATAGCCATTTGCCATTTGACATGATTTTGGCGATTCATTGCGATAAAAAGGGGCAAATCTGGGTAGGAGTGATGGGTGGCGGATTATGCCTTTTTGATGCGAAAAGTCAAAACTTTCGCCAATACAGTGTAAAAAACCTGCTTTCAAATGAAGTAATTTGTAAAATTTTAGAAGACGAATCGGGTAAATTATGGGTAAGTAATAATAAAGGTATCAGCGTTTTTGACCCACAAAAAAAGATATTTAAGAATTATACTTATCATAATGGCATTCAGCAAAGTAATTTTAATTTCGGTGCTGGACTAAAAACCAGTACGGGAGAAATGTATTTTGGCGGAAACGAAGGCTTCAATTATTTTAATCCCAAATACCTCAATCAGAATAGAAATACGCCAACATTGGTATTTACAGATTTAAAAATTGGCAACAAAAGCGTAAATCCAGTTGAAAATACAGAAATTACAGAACCCATTTCGCTGGCGAAAAAAATTGACTTGAGCTACAAACAGAATTTTTCATTAGATTTTGTAGCCTTGAATTATACCGCCCCGCAGGAAAATCAATATACTTATATGCTTGAGGGTTTTGATAAAGATTGGAATAAAGTCGGAACTGTTACGACGGCTGTTTACACCAATTTAGACCCCGGAGCTTATAAATTCAGGCTCAAAGCCAAAAGTGAAGACAGCTCTTGGCACACACCCGAAAAGGTTATTGAGATTATCGTTCACCCACCTTTTTGGCGTACTTATTATGCCTATATTGCTTATGTGCTGATTTTGATAATGATTTTCTGGACATTGCGTAGAAGGGCAATAGAGAAACTAAGAAATGAATTTGCTTTGGCACAAGAACGCCTTGAGATAAAACATCTCATCGAAAAAGAACGAACCGAAGCCGAGCGAAAAATGGAATTGGAGCAACTCAAAATTAAGTTTTTGACCAATCTCAGTCATGAATTAAAAACGCCATTGACGCTGATTTTAAATCCAATTGAAAGCCTTTTATCGAAAGAAAAAAGTACAGAAAAAGTAGAAACCTTGAATTTGATTAACAGAAATGCCAAAAGACTTTTAAATATTGTCAATCAATTATTGGATTTACGAAAGATTCAAGAGAACGAATTGAAACTGAATCTTTCGGAAGGAGACTTAGTTTCAGTTGCCAGAGAGATATTCGATTCCTTTAAGTATATATCAGAGCGTAAGCACATCCATCTTGATTTTTTTAGTTCAATCAATGAGTTTTATACGGTTTTCGACAAAGATAAAGTAGAACGTATTTTACTTAATTTGTTGTCGAACGCCATTAAGTTTACCAACCAAAACGGAAGCGTGTATTTTCATATCGAACCAGATGCTGAAAATGGTATCAAACTAATTATCGGAGATACAGGTGTTGGTTTATCGGCAGAGGTTTTGGATAAAATATTTGATAGATTTTATCAGGTAAACGACAAAGCTCATATTCTCAACCAAGGCAGTGGCATTGGGCTTTCAATTACGCAGGAATTTGTAAAGCTACACGGCGGTACAATTAATGTCAGTAGCGAAGAAGGTGAAGGCAGTGTCTTTACCGTTATTTTACCTTTGCTCGAAAAAAAGCAAAGCGAAGGCTTGCGTACTTCATTGACAGTACAAGAAAAGAAAAAGCAAATAGAATCGACAGAAGAAGTATCGAACGAAATGGCTAAAATCGAAAAACCGACGGTTTTATTAGTAGATGACAGTGAAGATATTAGAACTTACTTGAGAGATAATTTAAAAGATAAGTACAGAATTGTAGAGGCTTCGGACGGAAAACAAGGTTGGCAAAGAGCCCTTTCGGCACATCCTGCCATTATCGTAAGCGACGTAAATATGCCCAATATGGACGGAATCGCTTTACTGAAAAAACTCAAGAGCGACAACCGAACCAAACATATTCCTGTAATATTACTGACGGTTTTATCCGAAGAAGTGGACCAATTGAATGGCTTACAAACTGGAGCAAACGATTATTTAACGAAACCCTTCAGTTTTCAATTATTGAATGTAAAAATCAATAATTTATTGAATCTGAACAGTACATTTAAAGATACTTATAGCAAACAAATCAATATTGAAATTCCAACAATGGAATTTATGTCAGAAGATGAAAAGTATTTATTGAAAGTTACGCAGTTTGTAGAAGATCACATCAGTAATCCAGATTTATCGGTAATTGAACTCAGTAAAAAAATGAATACAAGCCGAGGAACACTGTACAGTAAAATTTTGAGTTTGACAGGTGAAACGCCCGTAGAATTTGTCCGTTCGGTGAAGCTCAAGCGGGCGGCGATGCTCTTAGAAAAAACCGACATGAAAATTTCACATATTGGTTATGAAGTAGGTTTTTCTAATCCCAATTATTTTACAAGAGCCTTCAAAGCAAAGTATAATGTTTCGCCTTCTGAATACATACTTTTGAAAAGAGACCCTGCAAAAATTGGCAGCCATATAGAAGAGCCAATGCCACATTAAGGAATATTCAGATACCGTAGCTAAGTAAAAAAGCTACGGTATTTTTATTTTACCATAGAATTATCACTAAATGTAAAGATGATTTTTAGGCTTAGAAAAGCTTAAATGAGCTTTGTCGAGCGTCATCAGCCCTACTATTTCCAATCATAATACCTTCATTTTTTCTTTATCACATAAAAAAGAAAAACTTAAACAAAATCAATTTTTCGATTTTTTATCCCTTTTTCACCTGCTTTTGTACTCCTTCGGTACGCTTAGCACTCACTTTTTGTAATATTAATTGTGCCGATTTGACGATTTTATGTTGATTGAACATTTGTGAATCAGATTTGATAATATGTGCCGTACAATTTTTTTCGCATGCACTTACTTTACGCCGTCAAAAAAGCCTTCTGTATCAGGAAGATTAAATAATTTATTAAAACAATCATATTTAACAGTCTTATGAAAAAATTCAACTATCGTCTTTTTCAACGGAGGAGTGTCCCATATTTTCTGGTATGGTGCATGCTACTTTTATCAATTTCCAGCTTTAGTACCATCGCTCAAACCCTAAAAGGGCGTATTACTACGGATGCAGGAAAAGAATTGCCCGGTGCTTCGGTGTTGGTTAAAGGTACAAATATCGGTACAGTAGCAAACAGTAATGGAGAGTATTCTATCAATAATTTACCTAAAAATGCTACGATTGTTGTATCAAGTATTGGTTATGTAAAACAAGAAATAGTGGTTGGAAATAAAACGACCATTGACGTTGTATTACTTACTGATACCCGTGAGTTGGGAGAAGTAATCGTAGTGGGTTATGGTACGCAAAAGAAAAGAGACATTACTGGTTCGGTGGTATCTGTAACAGAAGCTACCCTCAAAGAAGTACCAGCCCCCAACCTTTTAAATTCATTAAAAGGTAGAGCCGCAGGGGTATCTATTGTAAGTAATGGCTCTACGCCGGGAAGCCAAGCCTCAATTCGTATTCGTGGTAACCGCTCATTGACCACAGGAAACGGCGACGGACTCGACGGCCCTTTGGTAGTAGTAGATGGTATTCCTTATGGCGGTTTGAACGACATCAACCCTGATGATATTTCAAATATCGAAATTCTTAAAGACGCTTCTGCAACTGCCATTTATGGTTCACGTGGGGCAGGGGGTGTTATTCTTGTAACCACCAAAAGAGGAAAAATTGGTAAGCCTGTATTTACTTACGATGGCTATCATGGAATTACAAACATGATGGGAAAATACAACGTAATGAATGGCGAGCAATATGCTAAATTCAAAGAATTATCTGCCGCTTATAATACGCAAGGAGCAGGTACAACGGCGTATCCTTTGACAGAAGAGGAAAAAGCAAATTTGGCGGCTGGTGTTTCAACCGACTGGCAAAGCTTATTGTACAAACAAGGCTTTAATACCAGTCATCAACTTGGTTTACAAGGTGGGGTAGAAAATACACAATACGGTATGGGCATTGGCTATTTCAACGAAACGGGGATTTTGCCAAACCAAAATTTTGACCGTATGACTATCCGTGCCACCATAGACCAGAAAATTGGAAAGCACGTGAAAATTGGTTTGAATACCATCAATACACTAACACACAGAAATGACCCTGCGGGAGGGGGAATTCCAACAGAATTAGTTCGTCTTTCTCCTCTGGTTTTACCTTATAATGCGGATGGAACGGTAAACTTGAACCCTAAAAAAGGAACTATCGAAGCTCAGGCGGTTAGCCCATTAACCTTGATTTCTCGTGGAGATGACATTCTTTCAAATGAGCGTTCGCTGAGAACTTTCAACAGTTTGTATGCAGAAGTAAACATTTTGGATGGATTGAAATATCGTTTCAATGCAGGTTTAAACTTTAGCCAAGTACATTTTAATGGTTATTCCCCACCAAATACTTTTGTGAATACAGGAACAGACCAAAGTGTATCAAGTGCAGATATTAGAAACACCGAATATTGGGATGTGAACTTTCAGCACTTATTGTACTACGATAAAGTATTTGCCCAAAAACATAAAGTAGGTTTTACAGCTTTGTACGAGGTGACACAAAACCACAGTTTAGGAAGTAATTTTAATGTAAAAGGTGTACCAGCAGATTATATCAAAACAGGAAACTTTGCTTTAGCCTCAGGCGTAGTGACTGCCAATACCAGTTTTGGTAATGCTTTCTCAAGAACGGGTTTACTCTCGTACATGGCACGTTTGAACTATACTTTCAATGATAAATATACTTTGACGGCTACTTTCCGTAGAGATGGTTCTTCTACTTTATCGCCAGGAAATCAGTACTTCAATTATCCAGCGATTGGTTTAAGTTGGAATATCATTGATGAAGCATTTATGAAAGAACTTACTTTTATTTCTAATTTGAAATTAAGAGGTGGTTGGGGTATTTCTGGAAACCGTAACGTTGGAGCTTATGCTACTTTGGGAGCTTTATCGTCTGGCTATTACAATTTTGGTACTACTACGGCTGGTCAGGCTCTTGCTTATACCGTAACAAGTTTGCCTGCAAGTGATTTAGGTTGGCAATCTACGGCTCAGTCTGATTTTGGTTTAGAAATCGGTTTATTGGATAACCGTATCACTGGTTCTTTTGATATTTATAAACAAAATACTAAAGATATTTTGCTTTCAGTAAACCTTCCTCAGAGTAATGGTGCGGGTTCGGCATTGAAAAATTTAGGTAAAACAGAAGGTAGTGGTTTTGAGTCATCGTTGACTTTTGACATTATCAGAAATAAAAATGGATTCAATTGGAGTTCAGACCTTACTTATTTCTTTAACCGTGAAAAAATCACGCAACTTACTACTCCTACTGAATTGGATAACAAAGGAAACTTCTGGTTTGTCGGAGAGCCTCTAACGGTTATTTATGATTATAACAAAATCGGTATTTGGCAACAATCTGACAAAGACGACGGTACTTTAGCCAAACAAACTTCGCCAGTACAAGTACCCGGAGAAATCAGAGTAGAAGACGTTGATGGCAATGGTAAAATTGATGCTAATGACCGTAAAGTTATCGGAAACTTCCAACCACAATGGGAGGGAGGCTTTACGAACCGATTGTCTTTCAAAGGTTTTGATTTATCAATCGTTACTTACGCACGTATGGGAATGAAAGTATTAGTTCCATATTTGGCTGGAACATCAGGCGGTGGTTCAGGTTTTGGATTCCTTAACCAAGGTCGTTCAAACCAATTGGTAATGGATTATTGGACAACTGATAACCCAACCAATGCTTTCCCAAGACCCAACGCAGGTGGTGGCGTAAGAGACTTTACTTCAACAACACAATACCAAGATGGTTCATTCATCAAAGTACGAAGCATCAATTTGGGCTATACTATCCCAACCAAAGTACTTAGCAGAATGGGCATTAGCTCGGCTCGTATTTATTTGAATACGACTAATCCATTTATCCTTTATTCGCCATTAGTTAGAGACAAACTGGCTATCGACCCAGAAGGAAACGGATATGGAAACACCATCCAAGGCGGTAATTTCAACCGTGTAATCAGTGTAAACCTAAATAATCCGCCAGTACGTCAGTTTACTTTAGGTGTAAATCTCAAATTTTAATGTTAGCTAAGAATATGAAAAAAATAAAAATATCCATACTCGCCTGTACTTTATTTTTAAGTTTAGGTTGTGAAAAAATACTTGAAGAAAAACCTCAATCGCAAATTGTACCTTCCTATTTCAATAGCCCAGCAGGTGTACTTGGCGGAATTGCAGGGGTGTATAACGAAATCCGTAACCAATGGGGAACGGAAGGTTTTTCTTCTGAAATGCAAGCAGGAACAGATGAATTTATTCAAGGAGCAAGTAGTGGCGGTGGGCCTATTCATACTTTCAATGGCTTGAACGGTACAAACTTTGGTTCGGCTTGGGGAACAGCCTTTACTTGTGTGAATACCATCAATGGTGTATTGAAGTTTGGGCAGAGCATTGATTTACCCGAAGCAACCAAAAAACAATACTTGGCACAAGCCAAATTTTTAAGAGCGTTTTGGTATTTCTACTTGGTTCAGACTTGGGGAGATGTGCCTTTGCATACAGAATTTATCACTGTACCTTCTCAAGCTGCCAAAAGAGACCCAGCCTCTGAAGTGTATAAATTAATCATTAAAGATTTTACAGAAGCGGCGGCCGATTTGCCAGATAAACCAACTGCTCCATTTTTAGGAAAAGCAGCCACCAAACCTGTTGCCCTTTTCTTCTTGGCGAAAGCATATCTTACTCGTGGTTGGTTGACCAATTCACAAGCGGATTTTACGGAAGCTGCCAAAATTTCAAGTGATATTATTGCTAATAAAGCAACCTATGGTTTGGATTTGTGGCAAGACTTTGGCGATGCTTTCGTGCCTGCCAATGATTATGGTAAAGAAACCATGTTTGTAAGTGACCATTCAAATGATGCAAAATTTGGCTACTACTCTGTGGGTGGTGGTGCAAGTGGCGGTGCAGCACAAAACCTTACACCGTGGTTCACCAACTGGAATTATCCGAACAACAGTGGCGTTAACTCAATCGTTAATGCCAACGGAGTATTGGTAAATTCGGGTACTTCTTTAATGGTTCGTGATTCGTATTATGGTCGTCCTTATCAACGTATTCGTCCAAATAGCGTAAAACAAACTACTGGCGAAGTTGCAGGAAAAAACTATTTCCTCGACCAAGCTTTTGTGAAAAGAGATGTTGATTCAAGATTTGCCAATACTTTTTATACAGTTTATATTTCGAATCAATCAATTACCAATACTGCAACAGCGGCAAATAATAAAAGAGGTATCAGTTATACCACACAAATTGGTGTTGATACTGCCGTTTGGTTGCCAGACTTTGAAGTACCGGGTGCTCCACAATTCGTTGGAACAAGACCATTTAAAGGTATTGTAGTTCCGCCAAGTCTTTGGAAAGCGGACGTTTTCCCTGCTATCAAAAAACACATGGATCCAAGTCGTGGAAGTAATTTTAATGACCCTTCCACTCGTCCAGTTGTCATTACTCGTTTTGCAGAAGTATATCTTGTAGGAGCAGAAGCTTATCTTCAAGCTGGCAATAAAGCAAAAGCGGCTGAATTGTTGAATGTCATTCGTCAACGTGCGGCTTATCGCAAGACGAACACGCCAGCTCAAAATGCTGCTGCCGCCGAAGCGATGTTAATAAAAGAATCAGACGTAACGATTGACTTTATTTTGGATGAAAGAAGCCGTGAATTATTTGGCGAATGGATGAGAAACCAAGATTTGGTACGTACAAAATCTTTGGTAAGACGCATTAAGCTTTGGAATAAAGAAGCTGCTCCTTATGTTCAAGACTTCCATATTTTGAGACCAATTCCTCAGTCTGAAATTGACCGTACTGTTGAAGGCCCACCATTTACACAAAATCCGGGATATTAATTAAACAAAAAATGCTGGCAATAGCTCTTTGTACTATTGCCAGCATTTACCATAGGATGAATAATTGCTTATAAAAGGAAGCCCTAAATCTATTTAAAACAAAAAATTGGTTGATTTTTAAATACTATCGCTAAAAGCATGGGATTTAAAAATCAGCCAATTTTTATTTTTGACCATTAGCCACTACACAATTCCCCAAGCCCTCACTATTCTTCTTGCTATTGGTATAGCACAAAAGTATTGTAGCAAATCAGGTATTTCACATGAGATTTAAGGCTACAATTTCCATCTTTTTACAGTCAGTTGAGTACAGGTTAGAAAGAAAGAGAACTTTCTAAATATCATTTAGCACGTATAAACATAGTCCATTTTTATCTTGAAATTTTCAATAAACTCACTTTATTAAATAATAATAGTGTTAAATAGACACTTTCTCAGATTACTGAACATTTGTAATATAGTTTTAGTGATTAGTGCTAATCTATTTTTGAGCCATTACCTTACTTTGCAAAGTAATTTCATATTATTTATTAAATGAATCATATTATTTACCTATGAAACAATTCAACTCAATGATTCCAGTCACCAAGAAGAAGCGATACTTAGTGGTATGGTGCTTATCCCTTCTGATTGGATTTTCGAGCTTTTCTCTAAATGCTCAAATAGTCAAAGGGACTGTGAAGTCCGCTTCGGGGGAAGGAATCCCCGGTGCAACCGTTAGTGTAAAAGGAACAAGCCGTGGAGTGAGTGCCAGTAAAGATGGCGTTTTTTCTATTACTTGTACTCCTAAAACAATTTTAGTTTTTAGTTCGGTTGGTTACAAAACGCAAGAAGTTTTAGTGGGCAACAAAACGGCTATTAATGTAGTATTGGAGGAATTTCAATCTGCCTTAGACGAAGTAGTAGTGGTAGGTTATGGAAAGCAAAAGAAGGAAGGAGTAGTAGCATCTGTTACGCAAACAACCAACAAAGAGCTTGAGCGAGCGGGTGGGGTTTCGAGTATCGGTGCGGCACTGACGGGAAATGTACCGGGCTTGATTACCAATGCCAGTACTGGTCTTCCTGGTGCTGAAGACCCTCAGATTATCATTCGTGGTCGTAGTTCATGGAACAATTCTGACCCACTTATTCTTGTGGATGGTGTAGAGCGTCCGATGAATAGTGTGGACATCAGTTCTGTTGAAACGGTTACCGTTTTGAAAGATGCGTCAGCTACGGCAGTTTTCGGTTCAAGGGGTGCGAATGGTGTAATTTTGATTACGACCAAAAGAGGTAAAACAGGAAAAGCATCTATCAGAGCTACGGTGAATACAATCGTAAAAGCTCCTTCTAAATTACCTAAAAAGTATGATTCCTATGATGCTTTGAGGATTAGAAATGAAGCAATTGAATATGAACTTCCAACAAAACCAGACGGTTGGAGAGATTATTTGCCTCAAGAAATTCTGAACAAGTACCGCAATCCAGCAAGTGTAGAAGAAGCCGAACGCTACCCAAATGTTGATTGGGAAAAAGCTCTTTTTAATGATTACGCCATTTCCAACAATGCTAATTTGAATATCAGTGGCGGAACAAATCTTGTAAAGTATTTTACCAGTGCCGATTTTTTACAAGAAGCCGATTTATTCAAAGTGTATGATAACAAAAGAGGTTACCAACAAGGCTTTGGTTTCAATCGCTTGAATGTGCGGAGTAATTTAGATTTTCAATTAACGCCAAGTACACTTTTCAAAACAAACCTTTCGGGTTCTTATGGTGTAAGAAAAAGTCCTTGGGGATTTACGGGAAGTCAGTACGGCCCTTGGATTGATGCCTACAATGCAGCACCAGATTTGTTTTTGCCCAAATACGCAGATGGTTCATGGGGATTTTATGCTCCTAACCAAGCCAGAGCAGAAAACTCAGCTTTGAGTCTTGCAATTGGGGGACTTCAATATCAAACGACAGCTCGTATCACTACTGATTTTACTTTGGACCAAGATTTGGAAATGTTGGTAAAAGGCTTGAAAGCCACAGGTACGGTTTCTTTAGATAATACTTTTATTGAGTCGGACCGTGGGATAAATGACCTTTATAATGGTACTCAACGCAAGTGGGTAAACCCTGAAACGGGTGTTGAAACTTTCCAACAAGCCGTCGATGGTATCACTGGTTTTGACTTTCAAGAAGGAATCAAATGGTCGCCAGCAGTAGGAACTATCGGAGCAAGTCAGCGTCGTTTGTTTTATCAATTACAGTTGAATTACAACAACACATTTGCAGGCTTGCACAATGTTACTTTGATGGGTCTGACCAACAGAAACGTATTTGCCAACGGAAGTACAATTCCTTCATACCGTGAAGACTGGGTATTTAGAACTACTTATACCTACAACAACAAATACACGATTGAATACAACGGAGCTTACAATGGTTCAGAGCAATTTGCAAAAGACTACCGTTTTGCATTTTTCTCTTCGGGTGGAGCTAACTGGGTTATATCCAACGAAAAGTTCATGAGTTCTTTGAAGTTCATCAACTCAATGAAACTGCGTATGTCTTACGGACAAACGGGCTTTGATAATTTAGGGGTAAGATGGCCTTACTTAGAACAATGGACTTATGGAGGATTATCAAGATTAGGCGTAAGTGGCGAAGGAGCAGAACAAAGCCCATATACTTGGTACTCGCAGTCAACCGTAGGAAACCCCACAGTACAATGGGAGCAATCGGAGAAGTTTAACTTAGGTTTAGATTTTGAACTTTTCAGAGGATTCATCAGAGGGAAAGCGGACTTTTTTCAGGATAACAGAAGTAAAATTTTGTTGACGGGCAGGTCTGACGTACCAAGTTATTTCGGGGCATCGCCTCCAGTAGCCAACTTAGGTGCTGTAAAAGCAAGTGGTTATGAATTAGAACTTCATTTCAATAAAAGTGTAGGAAAATTCCGTTTGTGGGCAGACTTGAACATGACGCACACGCAAAACAAAATCATTGAGCGTGCCACGCCAGAATTATTGCCCGATTACCAAAAACCAGAAGGAATGCAGATTGACCAAGCGTATTCATTCGTAAGCAAAGGCATTTATAATAGCTGGGACCAATTGTATGGAAGTGCCATGCACAACGTAAACGACAACCAAAAACTATTGGGAAACTACTACTTGGTTGATTATAACGGAGACGGCGTGATTGATACCCAAGATAGAATTCCTTATGGACATACAGGCTGGCCACAAAATACTTATAACGCTACTTTTGGCATCGACTGGAAAGGTTTATCAGCTTTTGTACAGTTTTATGCAGTGAATAACGCCACTCGTCAAGTAGTGTTTACGAGCTTGAGTTCACAAAGCCACACTGTGTATCAAGAAGGCGAATACTGGTCTCCATCGAATCCGAACGGAACACCTATGCCACGTTGGCTAACAACCCCATTTGGCGATTACAGAGGAACACAGTACATGTACGACGGTTCGTATGTAAGACTAAAAAATGCTGAAATAGCTTATACATTACCTTCTGAGCTTAGTAGAAAATTTGGACTTAGTAGTCTGCGAATTTATTTGAACGGGAACAACCTAATTGCTTGGAGTAAAATGCCAGACGATAGAGAATCAAATTTTGCGGGTACTGGCTGGGCTTCACAAGGAGCTTACCCGACTGTAAAAAGATATAATTTAGGTTTAAACATTACTTTCTAATAAAAAAAACATGAAAAAAAGAATAAAACTTTTGTTTGTAGCTGTGGTTTGTTCTATGACTTTCGGGGTTACTTCATGCTCGGATTTTTTGGATCGTGATCCACAATCTCTTGTGTCTGAAAAAGACGCCTTTAAAAACTTTGTAAATTTTCAAGGCTTTACCGAAGAACTTTATCATACCATACCAGATTTTTCAAATGGATACTGGACAAACTCTTGGAACTGGGGCGAAGATGAAATCCAATCGACGGCTCAAAACTTTCACTTTGGAGTAAAGATTGACAATGGCGATTTTTGGGGTTGGCAACGCAATTTCGACGGCTGGCAAGCAGGTTGGATGGACCGAAACAATAATCAAACTAACGATGACCGTTTTACAAAATCACTTTGGGGCTTAGGCTGGTACGGCATTCGTAAAGCTAATTTAGGTTTAGAGAACATCGACAAATTAACCGATGCCACACAGGAAGAAAAAGATTTAATCAAAGGGCAACTGTTGTTTTTCAGAGGTTGGTATCACTTTATGTTTATGCAGTATTTTGGAGGACTTCCTTATATTGACAAAGTACTGCCGGGTGACCAAAAACTGACACTTCCACGCCTAAAATACAGCGAGTGTGCCGATAAAGCTGCCGCAGATTTTAGAGAAGCCGCCAATTTATTACCTATCAATTGGGATAATACTACCGCAGGAAAAAGGACTTTAGGAAAAAATACCTTGCGTATCAACAAAATCATGGCACTTGGCTACTTAGGTAAAAATTACCTTTGGGCAGGTAGTCCATTGATGAATTCTGTTTCAGGGGGAGGTACTTCTTACAATGCTGACTATTGCAAAAAAGCAGCAGACGCTTTTGCTGAATTACTGAAACTTTGTGAAAGTGGAGAAGCTCCTTATCGTTTGTTACCTTTTGCTCAGTATTATACCAATTTTTATACTACGGGTCAAAACTGGCAAATGCCGGGAGGTACAGAAGCTATTTTCCGTGGGCCTTATTATGGTGCAAATGGTTCAAACTGGGGAACAAGTAAACAATACAGTCCGCTGATTATCAGTGAAGGAGACGTGAAGTTTCTGCCCACAGCCAATTATGTTGACAATTATGGTATGGCAAATGGCTTACCTATCAAAGATATTACCAAAGCAGACCCAGAGTCGGGCTATAATCCTGAATATCCTTGGAAAGGTAGAGACCCTCGTTTTTATAATGACATTGTTTTCGATGGTGTAAGAATGGTAGCAGGAAGTATTCCGAATGCCAATGAAGTAAATAACCGTTTTGCCAATTTACACACAGGAGGTTCATATCGTGATATTGCTACGGGTAGTCGTACAGGGTATTTATTATTCAAATTTGTTCCAAGAACAGCGAATAAGTATGACCAAGGATATGGCTACGACAAAAGCCTTAATATTCACTTGCCTTATATGCGTTTGGCTGATATTTATTTGATGTATGCAGAAGCCGCAGCACAAGGTTATGGCTCGCCAATGGGCAAAGCTGGTACTTATACTAAAACTTCAGTGGATGCCATTAATGTCATCCGAGACAGAGCAGGAGTGGGGCATGTAGATGCTAAGTTTTTAGCTTCGCTTGACGTTTATATGGAAGAGTTAAGACGTGAACGTGCCGTTGAGCTTTCGTTTGAAGGACATCGCTTCAATGACCTCCGTCGTTGGTTAATGATTAGCAAAAGCCCATACACACTCAAAAAGTCAGTTGAATTTGATAGAGCTACCACCCTTGACCCTACCAAAGACCCTAAAGACAATAGAGTACTGAACATCAGAGAATCTTTGATATTGGAACGAAAGTTTACCGACAAGCACAATTGGTTGCCATTGAAGGTAAATGACGTGAATTTGTATCTGGAGTTTGCACAAAATCCTGGTTGGTAAGGAAAGAGCAAATCATAAAATGAGATAATCAATAGATAAACGAACAAGAGATGAAGTTTATAAAAATAATTATGGTTTTGTGTGCATTGCTGACTTTTTCTAAAGTGGCAACAATGGCACAAAATACCTCGACCATTAAAATTAAAGCCACCGTGATTGGCTTAGACAAGCAACCCATTGTCGGAGCTGTTGTAAGTACTTCCGAAGAAATCGGGAAGGCTGTTACCACAGATGCTTTAGGTACTTTTAGTATTGAAATTCCCCAAAACGAGGTTTTGTCAATTGCTGCAAAAGGCTTTAAAACAAAATACATTACAGCCAATCAACGAGTTGAAGAAACCTTGCAGATGTTGCCCGAAGAAAATCAGGAACAAGTACAAATAGCTTTTCGTAAAGTTGATAAACAAGATTTATTAGGTGGAGTATCTTCTGTAAATGTAGGTGAACTTTTGAAAAAGAATTATTTTACCTATACTTTAGACGGAATGGCATCATTCATTCCCGGCTTTAATGGCAATAGCAATTGGGGAATGGGAAACTATATGTTCATGATTGATGGTGTTCCTCGTGAGACAGGCAACGTAATGCCAACGGAGATTGACCAAATTGTGTTTTTGAAAGGAGCGAATGCCGTAGCCTTGTACGGTAGTCGTGGAGCAAAAGGCGTAGTGAATGTAATTACGAAAAGAGGCGTAGCAGGTAAAAGTAGATTTGACCTTAGAGTAAACAGTGGCGTAAATGTACCAAGAGCTTTTCCTAAGTATTTGGGTTCGGCAGAGTACATGACTTTGTATAACGAAGCACGCAGAAATGACGGTTTACCGAATTTGTATTCAGAAGTTGACATTTATAATCATGCTTCTGGAATCAACAAATATCGCTATCCGAACATAGACTTTTATTCACAAGAATACCTAAAAAGTGCTTATGGCAGTTATGATGCTACGGCTGAAATTTCGGGTGGAAACGAAAGAGTAAAATATTATACCAATTTAGGTTTTGCTACTTCTGGCTCACTTTTAAATTTCGGGGAAGCAAAAACGTATAATAATTCCGACCGCCTTAATTTCCGTGGAAACATAGACGTTAATCTGAACGAATACATAAGTTTAAATGCTGATGCTACGGCTATTTTTTATACTGGTAGAGGAGTAAATGCTAATTTTTGGAGTAGTGCTGAAAGCGTTCGTCCAAACCGTTTTGCTCCACTGATTCCTATCAATATGATTGAACAAGAGGATGCAGCTTCTCAGCTTTTAATCCAAAATAGTAATAATATTATTGATGGACAGTATTTACTTGGAGGTACGCAATTAGACCAAACGAATCCTATTGCCACGATTTATTCTGGCGGTAACAACCAGTATGCAAATCGCCAATTTCAGTTTAATACTGGTATCAAAGCAAATCTTAGCAATGTATTAAAAGGCTTGAGTTTCAAATCTGGTTTCGCTGTTGACTATGCCACAGAATATACTTTATCTTACAATTATTCTTATGCTACTTATGCACCCACTTGGAATAATTATAACGGACAAGATTTAATCAGTAGCCTTGCTGTGTATAACCAAGATGCAAAATCTGGGACACAAAATGTATCAGGAAACCGATACCGCCAGACAATTGCATTTTCGGGGCAGTTTAATTATGATAGAACTTTCAACGACGACCATCATTTATCTGCGATTTTGTTAGCCAATGGTTTTCAACAATCTGAGTCTGCGATTTATCATAAAACCAGCAATGCCAACTTAGGATTTTTAGCAAGCTACAATTACAAACAGAAGTATTACTTAGATTTTAGTTCGGCTTATATTCATTCTGCTAAACTTCCACCTAATAATCGTCAAGCATTTTCTCCGTCAATTTCTTTAGGCTGGAGATTAAGCCAAGAAGGGTTTCTCAAAAACTCAACTGTAGTTGACGACTTGAAATTGACTGCATCAGCCAGTATTTTACATACCGACCTCGATATTCAGTCTTACTACTTGTATCAGGGCGTTTATACAGGGGCTGGTTCATGGTATGGCTGGAAAGATGGAACAGGGATTCAAGCGACAGAATCAAGAAGAGGCGATAACCCAAATATGCGTTTTCCGAAAAGAGAAGAAATCAATGTAGGTTTTGAAGGTTCATTTTTCAAAAGAGCATTGACTTTAAACGGGACATTTTTTGTCAATAAAATTTCGGGAAATATCATTCAAGCTTCTGTGTTATTTCCAAGCTATTTCACTACTGGTTTTCCTGTTTCTTCATTTATTCCTTACGTGAATTATAACGATGACCAAAGAATTGGTTTTGACTTTGGAGCAAACCTAACTAAAAAGTATGGTGAAGTAAATTGGACTTTGGGCCTAAACGGTACTTATTACGAAACAAAGGCAACCCAAAGAGCTGAATTGTATGAAGATAGTTACCAGAATCGTCAAGGTAAACCGCTTGATGCAATCTGGGGCTTACAAAGTTTAGGTTTATTTCAAGACCAAAACGATATAGCCAATTCGCCAACTCAAACATTCGGACAAGTAAAACCGGGCGATATTAAGTACAAAGACCAAAATGGCGACGGTATCATCAACAGCCGTGATGAAGTATTTTTAGGAAAAGGCGGTTGGTTTGGTTCGCCGTTTACTTTGGGCGTAAACGTAACGGCTCAGTGGAAAAAACTTACCTTTTTTGCGATGGGTGTTGGACGTTTTGGAGCAAATGCAATGCGTAGTGGTTCATATTTCTGGATTGATGGCGAAGATAAGTACTCGGTTGTAGTGAGAGATAGATGGACGGAAGAATCAAAATTGACGGCTAAATATCCAAGATTGACTACGCTAACAAGTGATAATAATTTTCGTTCATCAGACTTCTGGATTTATAAAACCAATCGCTTTGACTTGGCTAAAGTACAGGTAAGCTATGACTTGACGGAATTATTAAAGATGAAATCTTTTGTACGTGAGCTTGGGGTTTATGTCAATGGCTTCAATTTACTAACAGTTTCAGACAATCGAGAAATCATGGAATTGAATGTGGGTACTGCTCCACAAACACGCTTGTTCAATATTGGAGTAAAGGCTCTATTCTAAGTTTTTTGACTATCACATTTTGACTATCATACAATGTTTTATATGAATAAAGGAATATTAAAAATACTGGTTTGTGCTGCTGTATTGCTAACCGGATGTGAAGACCTGATTGAACCTGCTATTGAAAATAACAGGCAGTTGGACCCAAGTGCTTATCTACCAAGTGACTCAAGATTTCCCTTTGGTATTTTATTGAATGGTTATAACAGAATACCTACAAACTCGTGGTCATTCAACGATGTGGCTACCGACGATGCCGTAAGTAATGACCAAGACAATGGTTATTTAAAAATGGCAACAGGACAATGGACAGCCAATAATAATCCAGCGAACCAATGGACAAATTGTTTTGCCGGTATTCAGTACTTAAACATTATGCTTGAAGAAGTAAACAAAGTACAATGGGTAACAGACCCCGTTGCCAACAGATTGTTTACTACCAGAATTAAAGGAGAAGCCTATGGGCTTAGGGCTTTATTGATGTATCATCTTTTGCTAACACATGCAGGCAAAGGAACAAGTGGCAAGATGCTCGGAGTACCGATTTTATTGAAACCACAGACTACTTCTGATAATTACAATTTACCAAGAGCATCTTTTGATGATTGTATGAAACAAATTTATCAGGATTTAGACAGTGCAGACGTAAAGCTTCCTTTAGACTATCAGAATTTTTCAATCGGACAGGAATCACTGATTCCAACCAAGTATGGACAAGTAACCATTGAACAATACAACCGTGCTTTTGGGGTTACTTTTAGCGGTTTATTTACAGGACGTATCGCTAAAGCGGTGAGGGCACAAGCGGCATTACTGGCGGCCAGTCCTGCCTATAACAACGAAGGTACAAATAAGTGGGTAGAAGCCGCCAACTATGCTGCTAATGTATTGAATTTGAAAGGTGGGCTGGACGCAGTGACAAGTAATGCTGCAAGTGGACTTACGTGGTATTCGAATACCAGTGAGATTGCCAATATCAAAGACGGAGCTAATCCGCCTGAAATATTATGGCGTAACAACTGGGGAGAAAACAGAGACTTGGAACAAGCCAATTTTCCGCCTACTTTATTTGGAAATGGTCGTATCAATCCAACGCAAAATCTTGTAGATGCTTTTCCGATGTTAAATGGTTATCCGATTAGTAATCCTAACAGTGGTTATAATCCAGCCGACCCTTATACCAATCGTGACCCACGATTAAAAATGTTTGTACTTGTGAATGGAGCAACTGCGGGCGTGAATAACACCGCCATCAATACAACTGCCAATGGTACTACGAATGATGCCCTAAACCGAGTGGCTACTTCTACCAGAACAGGGTATTATTTGCGAAAATTATTGCGTCAAGATGTAAACTTGAATCCGACTTCTGCTACGAATCAGCGTCATTACAAACCGCATATTCGCTATACAGAAATCGCTTTGGCTTATGCCGAAGCTGCCAACGAGGCTTGGGGGCCTACTGGTACGGGAACAAATGCTTATTCGGCTTATGATATTATCAGAGCCATTCGTAGAAGAGCAGGCATCGGAACAAGTAATAACGACGCTTATTTGGAAAGTGCAAAAGGCAATAAAGAAACCATGCGTCAGCTCATTCGTAATGAACGTCGTTTAGAACTTTGCTTTGAAGGTTTTAGGTTCTGGGATTTACGTCGCTGGAATGCTGAACTTACCGAACCAGCCAAAGGAGTAAGTATCCAGAATGGGGTTTACACAATTTTGCCTGCTGTGCAAGATAGAGTATTCAAGACTTATATGAAATATGGTCCAATTCCTTACTCTGAAATCTTGAAATTTCCAGCACTTGAACAAAATGAAGGTTGGAATTAATAATCACTTACAATTTACTATTGACAAAATTTAATATCTATGACAAAATTAGTTTTAATGTCGGTACTGATCCTGATTGGACTTGCCTCCTGCAATACGGAAAATGAGTTCCCAGATTATAAATATCAAACAGTATATTTCGCTTATCAGTATCCAGTAAGAACAATCACTTTAGGGGAAGACACTTACGTAAATACTGATTTGGACAATGCTTATAAATGTCAGATTTATGCTTCTATCGGTGGCGTTTACGAAAGTAGAAAAGACGTATCTATTAAAGTTGCGGTTGATAACTCTTTGTTAAAGAATGGTTTACGCTTTGGTACAGGCAAGGATGAAATATTGCCGATGCCTACCAATTATTATTCTTTAGCTTCTGACAAGATTATTATTCCTAAAGGTACTTTGGCAGGTGGAGTAGATGTACAGTTGACAGATGCGTTTTTTGCTGACCCAAAATCAATTAAAAATACGTATGTCATTCCATTAACGATGACAAGTGTTACCGATGCCGATTCAATACTTTATGGCAAGCACTTTATTTTGTATGCTATCAAATATGTAAATCCATGGCACGGGAATTACCTCAGACGTGGAAAGGATGTTGTAACGGGTACAGTGAATCAAACGCTGGTTCGTCATGCACAATATGTTGAAAAAGATGAAGTAAACAAACTGACAACCAAGTCGTTGAGCGAATTAGAATTCCCTGTGGTTTTCAAAGACAAGGACAATAAAAATGTCAATGTAACCCTTGCTTTAAAGTTTGAAGCTGACGGAAAATGTAGCATCACTTCAACTACAAGTGGTTTTACGGCTACGGGCAGCGGTGTTTTTGTGAAAAAAGGCGAGAAAAATAGCTGGGGAAACAAAGACCGAGACGCACTGTATTTAAAGTATAATGTGAATCTTGGAGGAATGCAAGTAAGCACTACCGACACACTGGTAATGCGTGACCGTACCGTGACGATGGAAACCTTTTCGCCAGTAGCGAAGTAATGATTAGTTTAACTCGAATAGTTATCTTATGAATAAATTATATAAAATGGCACTTGGGTTGTCTGCTATTTTGGCAACTTCGTGTAGCACGTATGAGCCGCTGGAATATGGCGTACTCAAACCTGAAAGTATTGCTCTTCAGGAAGATATAGATGCTTATCCAGCATTGAAGTCTTATATCAATCGCAGGACTTACCCTAATTTTAAATTTGGAGTAGCTCTTTCGCTTTCAGAATACGTCAATAAAGGCGTAATGTATCGACTTGCCAATAAAAACTTTGATGAAATAGTCTTAGGCTATGAAATGAAGCACGGAGCTGTCGTACAAGCCAATGGAAATTTAGCCCTTGATAACGTTAGTAAATTACTGGAAACAGCCAAAGAAAATAATGTTACCGTGTATGGACATACTTTGTGCTGGCACGCCAATCAAAATGCGAATTACCTCAAAAGTTTGATTGCCCCCGATATTCTTTCATCAACTGGGCCGGGGTGGGATTTAATCACTGCGGCAGATTTTGAAAGTGATGCAACCAGTAATTTTCAAACTAATGCCAATGCCGTAACCTCTTACACGGCAGTAGGAGAGGGGGCTAACGGTGTTGGAAGGGCCTTGAAAATTAACAATGCAAGTGTTCGTGCCAATGATTGGGAGTCTCAATTTTTCTTAAAATTTTCCCCCGCCGCTGTTGTAGGAGAAAAATACATTCTTAAAATGGACGTGAAGGCAGATGTTTCTGCATCGTATCCAACCCAAGCACACGTAACGCCGGGAGCATATAAGCACTGGGATTTTTTCGGAACTATTTCGGCTACTCCAACTTGGACTACCTATACCAAGGAAATTACGGTTACCTCAGATATGGCTACCTGCGGTACAATTGCATTTAATCTTGGTAAAAATGCCACAAATTATTATTTCGATAATATCACTTTAACCAAGTACAATGCCACAGGAAGTGTACAAACTAAGGAAAAAACACCTGAGTTAAAGAAGACACTCATTACCAATGCTTTAGATAAGTGGATGGCTGGAATGTTGAATGTAAGTAAACCTTATGTAAAAGCATGGGACGTCGTAAATGAACCTATGGACGATGGCAAACCTTATGAGCTTAAAACGGGCGTAGGCAGAATTTTGGCAGGAGATGAATTTTACTGGCAAGATTACATGGGGAAAGACTACGCCGTAACGGCCTTTCAGTTGGCACGAAAGTATGGAAATGCCAATGATATTCTTTTTATCAACGATTATAACCTTGAATACAACCTTGATAAATGCCGTGGAATCATTGCTTATGTAAACTATATCGAAAGTAAAGGAGCAAAAGTAGATGGTATCGGCACACAGATGCACATTGATATTAAGTCGGATAAAGGTAAAATTGCAGAAATGTTTAAACTGTTGGCGGCAACTGGAAAATTAATTAAAATTTCAGAATTGGACATTGGTCTTGCTGGCGTAAAAACAGCAGGTGCTACACAGGATTTATACAAAGAGCAAGCAGAAATGTATAAGTATGTGATTGACAAGTATTTTGAGCTTATTCCTGCTAACCAAAGATACGGCATTACGCTGTGGAGTCCGCTGGATAGTCCTGCCAATTCAAGTTGGAGAGCAGACGAACCTGTTGGATTATGGACAAGACAGTACGTAAGAAAAATGGCGTACTCCTATGTAGCAGAAGCGATGAAAGCCAATAGTAAGTAATATTTTTGGAGAAATCCTGCAATCCCCCACGTCCTGCGATGATGGGGGATTTACTTCGATAAAAGGATTGAGCATTGCCATGTTTCAGCATCAAGGTTTTTTAGAAAAAATTTGAAGGCTATTGTCAATTTGTTCAGAAGTATAATCGGTTTGGAGAAAAGAATGAAGCTGATTTTGAATGCCAAACTAATAGTCGTTAGGTTAAAGTCTATGAAAATGAAAAAACTGTACCTTTTTTTTATCTCTTTTTTATTAGTTCAAGCTACGTTTGGGCAGCAAAAGGAATATAAGTTCATCAATTTTAGTAGTAAAGACGGACTAAGTTCTAATGCAATTAATGCCATCGTAAAAGATTGCAATGGCTTTATGTGGTTTGGAACAGAAGACGGACTTAATAGATTTGATGGACAAAATTTTGTTACGTACCACCACAAAGATACCGATAGTACCAGTATTGGCAGAGGGCCAGTAACTGCTATCACACAAGATAATAAAGGAAGTATATGGTTGGCAACTAATTTTACTTTGTCATTTTACAATCTGAATTTAGATTCTTTCATCAATTACGACTTTACAAAGTTTGGCTGGATTATCAGTTTATGTGCCGACCATGCAGGAAAAATTTGGGTAGGAACGTACTCAGGTTTATTTGTTTTCGACCCTGTTACTAAAAAAGTAAAAGCATTTAAAGCAAATCCAAACAAAAGATTTAGTTTAAATTCAAATACCGTTCTCTGTACTTTCGAAGACAGTCATCATCGTATTTGGGTTGGAACAGACAATGGTTTACACCTCTATAATCCTCAGAAAGAACAATTTACCCGTTTTCTGAAAGACCCCAATCGCCCTGATGTCATCCCTTTTAATCAGATTAATAGCATTGCCGAAGACAAAAACGGTAAGCTTTGGATAGGGACAAACATAGGAGGACTTTACGTAATGGATGTAGCAAAGGGGACTTTCCTTAGCTATAAATCGGATGCAAATGACATCAATACACTTTCGAGTAATCATATTTATAAAGTAGTGTTTGATAAAGCTGGGCAACTTTGGGTTGGTTCTGAAGGAAGTATTGATATTTTTAACCCACAAACGGGCAAAGCAACCAGAGTAAAAAGTTCGCTGTTGGAGCAAAGCGGTTTTGTGCCAAGTACCAGTGGGCGTTCGGTGAGGGATATTTATATCGATGATGCAGGAATTTATTGGTTGGCGGTTTACCAAGGAGGCGTAAATAAGTATGACACCAATTTGGCGTTTTTCAACCATAAAAAATATAATTCTTATGACCCCAACGGTCTAACAGGCAGTTCCGTGATGGCATTCGCCGAAAGCCCTTCTGGCGATATATTTATCGGAACAGAAGGTACAGGTTTGAATGTATTTAATCGCAAAACGGGACAAATCAAACCATTTCGTTTCAAAGAACAAAAGGTAAATGCTGCTTCTGTACTTGCTTTGGAGGCTTCTGGAGGAACACTTTGGATTGGTACTTATCAAGCGGGTTTATACACAGTGAATATGAAAACTGGGGCATCGAAGTACTATCATATTCCTAAAAGCGAAACAGATGCTACTGACTTGCCCGTAAATTGTTTTAAAACAGATTCAGAAGGAAAAATATGGATTGGAACTAACGGAAATGGCGTTTATCGCTATGATCCGCTAACTAATACAATGGCATCTGGAGAAAAGGTTTTTCAATTGATAACAGGGCAAAAATTTCCACTGAATGGCTTTATCACAAGTATTGAACAGGATAAATCGGGTAATTTTTGGATTGGTTCAAATGGTACAGGTATCGCTCTGTATAATCCCACTCAAAAACGTTTTAAAGTATTTAATCATGGAAATAGTGGATTGCCGATAGATAAAATACAGAATATTTTTTGCGACCATGTAGGCAGAATCTGGATTGGTTCTTTGGGTGGCGGACTGTGTTTGTATCAACCCAAGACAAATTCTTTTGAACGATTTGATGAAAGTTATTCCTTATCAAACAATGTGATTTCTAAAATTTTAGAAGATGAAAACGGCAAAATATGGATAAGTACTAATAAAGGAATCAGTTCTTTCGACCCTCAGAAAAAAGTATTTAGAAATTTTACCCATTACAACGGAGTACAACAGAGCACTTTTAATATTGGAGCTGGTCTGATAACCTCAGACAAAACTTTGTTTTTTGGCGGATTAGACGGCTTTAATTATTTTAAATCAGCCAATATTTTTCAGAAAAAAAATATTCCACCTTTAGTAATTACCAGTCTGAAAATCAACAACAAACAAGTAAATGCTTCTGAAAATTCAGAAATAACTGAACATATTTCCAAAGCAAAAGAAATGGTTTTGAGCTACAAGCAGAATTTTTCTTTAGACTTTATCGCCTTGAATTATACAGTACCACACGAAAACAGATACACTTACAAATTAGAAGGATTTGATAAAGAATGGAATCAAGCAGGAACATTAAATACTGCTGTTTATACCAATCTGGACCCGGGCGAATATACCTTTAGATTGAAAGCGTACAGTGAAGACGGTTCGTGGCAAACGCCCGAAAAGGTGATTAATATTATTGTAAAACCACCTTTTTGGCGTACTTATTATGCTTATTTCTTTTACCTTTTACTTATTGTTGGAGCAGTTTGGGCTATTAGAAGAAGTTCTATCCAAAAATTGAAAAATGAATTTGCCCGAACGCAAGAACGTTTGGAAATGAAGCATTTAATTGAAAAAGAAAGACACGATGCCGAACAAAAAATGGAACTTGAAAAAATAAAAATCAAGTTCTTAACCAATTTGAGTCACGAGTTGAAGACGCCTTTAACTTTGGTATTGAACCCTATCGAAAACCTGATGTTTCAGGAAAATAGTACTGAAAAATTAGAAATGCTCAATTTAATCAGTAGAAATGCCAAAAGGCTTTTGAATTTAGTGAATCAATTACTTGATTTCAGAAGAATTGAAGCGAACGAATTGAATTTGCACAAAACCGAAGGAGATTTAATAGATTTTACCCAAGAAATCGTAGATTCATTCAAATACATTGCCGTAAGAAAAAATATCAATTTACATTTTGTAAGTGCTTATAGTAATTATGTAACTACTTTCGATAAAGATAAATTAGAGCGAATCTTGATTAATTTACTTTCCAATGCCATCAAATTTACAAATGATGGCGGTAACGTAAGTTTTCAGATTACTGGCGATGGCGAAAATGGCATAAAATTGATTCTGCGTGATACTGGAATTGGTTTGCCGAGCGATATGACGGATAAAATTTTTGAAAGATTTTTCCAGATAAATAATCACGCAGATATATTGAACCAAGGCAGTGGCATAGGCTTGTCGATTGCCCAAGAATTTGTAAAACTGCATGGAGGAACGATAAAAGTAGAGAGTGAAGAAGGCGTTGGAAGTGCTTTTATTATCTCTTTGCCACTTTTGCCGATAGCTTTTCAGCAAACTTCGCCGCAAATCATTGCAAAAGAAGAATCTGCACCTATCGAGAGTTTTGCCAAAAACGAACCTCCCAAAATGGAAATGCCAGTAGTATTGATTGTAGATGATGACGACGATTTACGAGCCTACTTAGTAGAAAGTTTGAAAACTAAATACAAAATTATCGAAGCTTCAGACGGCAGACAGGGATGGCAAAAAGCGTTGGCTTGTCATCCACAAGTAATTATTAGTGACGTAAATATGCCCGGTGTTGATGGCATTGAGATGGTTCGGAAAATTAAAAACGATAACCGAACCAAGCATATTCCTGTGATTATGTTGACAGTTTTGTCGGAAGAAACAGACCAACTAAAAGGTTTGGAATCGGGAGCAAGCGATTATTTGACCAAGCCTTTCAGTTTTCATTTACTCAGTATCAAGATTGAAAATCTACTGAGTTTGAATAGTTTATTAAAAAATACTTATACCAAACATATACAAGTAGAAATACCCGAAACAGAGGTTGTTTCAGAAGACGAGAAATTTTTGTTGAAGTTTTCTCGCTACGTAGAAGAACACATCGAAAGTCCTAATCTTTCGATTGAAGAACTGAGCAAAGCAATGTTTGTGAGTAGAGGTACTTTGTATGTGAAAGTTTTGAGCTTCACAGGCGAAACACCCGTAGAGTATGTAAGGTCATTGAAATTGAAAAAAGCATTGTCTTTATTACAGAAAAATGACATGAAAATTTCACAAATCGCTTATGCGGTGGGCTTTTCAAACCCGAACTATTTTGCACGAGCCTTTAAAGCAAAATACAATGTTTCGCCATCAGAGTACGTGGCACTCAACAAGAATGTTGCGGTTTAATATCAGCAAATTATCCATTATTTCCTCCAAAAAGCTGAATACTTAACTCAAGCAATTGGGCTAAGTGTTCAGCAAATTTTCTGAAAATATCAATAAACAAGCTTCTTTTTGTAATATTATTTATATTAATCAGACAATTTTTTATTCACTGAACATTTGGGAAGCATATTTGATAATTTGTGCTATTCAATTTTTGAAGCATTTACTTACTTTACAACATTAAAATAACGCTTATAGAAGCAGTTTAATAGACAAACAAAAAGCATGAATTATTATAGAATTTCAAGAGCGATGTATCGCACAGTTTTTATAAGTGTCTTATCTCTTAACTTATCTTTTGCTCAGAAAACACCTGTTTCGCTAAAGTCGGTTTATCATGATGATTTCTTGATGGGAACAGCTTTGGGCGTAGAGCATATTTTGGAAAAGAACGAAAAAGCGAATCAATTAATCAAGCGTGAATTTAATGCTATCACTCCTGAGAATATTATGAAATCTCAGATTATTCACCCAGCACCCAACCGTTATAATTTCACACTTGCCGATAAATATGTAGAGTACGGACAAAAAAACCAAATGTACATAGTTGGGCATACCTTGGTTTGGCATTCGCAATTACCGTCTTTTGTTTTCAGAATGAAAAATGCCGATTCTGTACGTATATTTATGACCGAACATATCAACACCGTAGCAGGGCGTTATGCAGGTAAAATCAACAGTTGGGATGTCGTAAACGAGGCATTGAATGAAGATGGTACACTTCGCAAATCTGTTTTCTTGAATACCTTGGGTGAAGGCTATATCAAAGAAGCGTTCGATTTAGCCGCCCAAGCCGACCCAAAAGCGGCTTTGTATTATAATGACTACAATATTGAACAACCTGCCAAACGCAAAGGAGCAATTGAACTTATCAAAAAATTGCAAGCAAGCGGAACAAAAATTGACGGCGTTGGCATTCAAGGACACTGGAGTATTAAAACCCTCAATTTGAAAGAAATCGAAGAGTCAATCATTGAGTTTTCAAAATTAGGAATCAAAATAGCTTTTACGGAATTAGACCTTACGGTATTACCTAACCCTTGGGATTTAAAAGGTGCGGATGTGAACCAACGCTTTGCCGAAAGTCCTGAAATGAACCCATACAAAGATTCTTTGCCCGATTCGGTGCAAACCGCTTTGGCCGACCGTTACACAGACCTCTTTAAACTTTTCTTGAAACATAAAGACAAAATCAGTAGAGTAACTTTTTGGGGCGTGGATGATAGCCATTCATGGCTAAACGGGTTCCCAATTCGGAACAGAACCAATTACCCTTTGTTGTTCGATAGAGCTTTAGAACCTAAAAAAGCTTACCAAGCAGTACTGAATTTAAAAGCCGCCAAATGATGAGTAAAGATAAAAAAGGATAGAAACTAAGTGTTTTAGAGGAAATTAGCATAATTCTTAGCTAAAGTTGAGAATTTACAATAAATGCTAATACTTAAAACAATCTCAAAATATTTATGAAACGATTTTACATAGTCTTGTTACTCTTTTTGGCGAATGGCGGTTTTTCACAAGAAAGACAAAAATTGACCTTGTGGTACAAACAACCAGCAGGCAATACTTGGGAAAATGCTTTGCCTATCGGGAACGGTTTTTTAGGGGCAATGGTCTATGGCAATGTTGAAAAGGAAACGATTCAACTCAACGAACATACTGTTTGGAGTGGTAGCCCTAACCGCAACGATAACCCCGATGCCTTGGCGGCTTTGCCGATAGTTAGAAAATTGATTTTTGAAGGAAAATACAAAGAAGCCGAAAAGCTGACCAACCAGTCGATTGTCACCAAAAAATCGCATGGACAAATGTTTCAGCCTGTGGGTAATTTGCATTTAACTTTTGAAGGACACCAACAGTTTAGCAATTATCGCCGTGAATTGGATATTGAAAAAGCCGTAACTACAACTACTTATGCAGTAGGAGGCGTGACTTACACCCGTGAAGCCTTTGTTTCTTTTCCAGATAGAGTAATTGTAGTACGACTAACAGCCGACAAAGCTAATAGTCTTTCATTTTCAGCCACTTACTCTTCGCCTCATGCCAAGAAAAGCATTGCTGTTACGCCCAATAAAGAACTTACTTTGGCTGCTACAACCGCAGACCACGAAGGCGTAAAAGGCTTGGTCAGGCTCAAAGGAATCGCAAAAATCAAAATTGAGGGTGGCAACATGAGTACCACTGATACTTCGGTTGTGGTGAAAAATGCCAATACTGCCACTATTTTTATTTCAATTGCCACCAATTTCAACAAATATGATGATATAAGTGGCGATGAAAACAAAAGAGCTTCGGAATATTTGAATAAAGCTTTTCCAAAAGCTTATCCAGTTATTTTAAAAGGACATATCGCTGCTTATCAGCGGTATTTTAATCGAGTAAAATTGGATTTGGGTACAACGGATGCCGTAAAATTGCCAACCGACGAGCGATTGAAAAATTTTAACAAAAGCTATGACCCACATTTTGTTACGTTGTATTATCAGTATGGAAGGTATTTGTTGATTTCATCTTCACAACCGGGCGGACAACCTGCCAATTTACAAGGGATATGGAACAATAAATTACGACCAGCTTGGGACAGCAAATACACCATCAATATCAATACTGAAATGAATTATTGGCCTGCCGAAAAAACCAATCTTTCAGCATTGCACGAACCATTACTTAAATTGATAAAAGAATTGTCGGAAACAGGCAAAGAAACCGCCAAAGTGATGTACGGGGCTAAGGGTTGGATGGCTCATCATAATACCGATATTTGGCGAATCAACGGCCCAGTTGACGGGGCATTTTGGGGCGTTTGGAATGCAGGCGGTGGCTGGCTGAGTCAGCACCTTTGGGAACATTATTTGTACAATGGCGACAAAAAATACTTAGCTTCGGTGTATCCCATTTTGAAAGGAGCAGCAACTTTTTATGTTGATTTTTTGGTAGAACATCCCAAATATCACTGGTTGGTGGTAGCTCCTGCCAACTCGCCAGAAAACGCTCCTGCCGCACATGAAGGTTCTTCCATAGACGCAGGCACAACGATGGATAACCAAATTGTGTATGATGTATTCAGCTCAACTATCAGAGCCGCCGAAGTGCTTGGCAGTGACCTTGCTTTTGTGGATTCCCTCAAACAAATACGCAGTAAGTTAGCTCCCATGCACATCGGCAAGCACAATCAGTTGCAAGAATGGCTCGACGACGTGGACGACCCCAACGACCACCATCGCCATATTTCACATTTGTATGGCTTGTTTCCTTCTAATCAAATATCAGCTTACCGCACGCCAGAATTATTTGCGGCTGCCAAAAATACCTTGCTTCAACGCAGTGATGTTTCGACAGGCTGGAGTATGGGCTGGAAAGTAAACTGGTGGGCAAAAATGCAAGATGGAAATCATGCCTATAAATTGATTCAAAATCAGCTTACGCCATTGGGAATAAATGCCGATGGAGGCGGAACGTACAACAATTTGTTCGATGCTCATCCGCCATTCCAAATTGATGGCAATTTCGGTTGTACTTCGGGTATTACCGAAATGCTGATGCAAAGTGCCGAAGATGCCATACATCTTTTGCCAGCGTTACCCGATGTTTGGACAGCAGGCTCTATCCGTGGACTTCGTGCCAAAGGCGGTTTTGAAATTGTAGCAATGGAGTGGAAAGATGCCAAGCTGGTTAAACTGGTCGTCAAATCTAATTTAGGCGGAAACCTTCGTTTGCGATTGCCCAACAAATTGCAATTAAGTACAGGAGTAACTTTAGCAAAAGCCCAAGGTAAAAATACCAATCCATTTTATCAATTAGAAGAAATACCCAAACCCATCATTTCCGAAAAATCAACTATCCAACCACTTGAATTAAAGGAAACCTTCCTTTTTGACGTAGCTACTCAAAAAGGTAAAGTTTATACTTTTTCAGTAAAATAAATTTTAGCATAGACATTTTATAAACATGAAAATAAAAGCATTCTTTTTAGTACTTACTTATTTGTTTACAGTTGGTGTTTCAAACGCACAGAAAACTACTTTGCAAAACCCTGTTCTGACGGGTTTTTATCCTGACCCAAGTGTGGTAAAAGTTGGAGCAGATTATTATTCTGTTCATTCTACTTTCTCCTACTTCCCGGGTTTGCCCATCATGCACAGCCGTGATTTGAAAAATTGGAAACAAATTGGGAATGTCATCAACCGTCCCTCACAAATGGATTTTATGGGCGAGCGTATGAGTCGTGGACTTTTTGCCCCTGCCATTGCTTACTACAAAGGCATTTACTATGTTACTTGTACCGATATTGACCACGACGGTAACTTTGTAGTTACCGCCACCAACCCTGCGGGGCCTTATAGTAATCCCGTAAAATTGCCACAAGTTAGAGGCATCGACCCCTCTATTTATTTCGACGAAGCCACCGATAAAGCCTACATCGTTTATAACAGTGAAGCTCCTGATAATAAGCCTCTTTACGCTGGTCATCGTACTGTGCAAATGTATGAGTTTGATTACAAAAACTTGAAAACAATTGGCGAGAAAAAGCAATTGATAAACGGCGGCGTGGACATTACCAAAAAGCCTGTTTGGATAGAAGGCCCGCACGTTATGAAACGCAACGATTGGTATATTTTGTATTGTGCCGAAGGCGGAACTTCGGTCAATCACTCACAAGTAGCCTTGCGTAGCAAAGATATTTGGGGGCCTTATATACCCTTTGAAGGAAATCCAGTATTAACGCAAAGAGAGTTACCAGCCGACCGCCCAAATCCGATTACTTCGGCAGGACACGCTCAATTTATCGAAGGCCCTGACGGAAATTGGTACTCTATTTTCTTAGCAGTTCGCCCTTATGAAGGCGATTATTATAATACAGGTCGTGAAATGTTTATTGCTCCGCTCACTTGGGTAAACGATTGGCCCATTATTGAACACGGCGAAAAAACCATCGAATACAAGTACGAAACCAATATCAAAGAAGTAAAACAAAAAGGTGCTTTGCCTCAAAGTGGCAATTTTTCCTATACAATGAAATTTGATAAAGGACTTGACCTTTCGATGATGCACTTACGCACGGTAGATAGTATTTCGTTTAAGACTTCTAAAAAAGGATTGATATTAAAATTGAAACCTGAAACCATTTCAGAACTTGGCAATCCATCTTTTGTAGCCAAACGCCAGCAACATACAAACAGTACTGCCGAAACTGAGCTTATTTTTTCTCCAAAATCTGAAAAAGAAAAAGCTGGCTTAGTGATTTATCAAGACGAAAGTCATTATTACTTTTTGGCAAAATCTATCAAAGATGGTAAAACACAAGTAGAATTATATAAAAGTGTTCACCGCAAAAAAGACGTAGAGTTAATCAATACGCTACCTGTTGGCAATGGAAAGCTAATTTTACGCATAACCAATAATGCGGATAAATGCCATTTTGCCATTTCAGAAAATGGCAAAGATTTTAAGACTTTGGCTGAAAATCAAGACGGTAAGCACTTATCTACCAAAGTTTCAGGTGGTTTTATTGGTAGTGTTTTTGCGATGTATGCTACCTCAAATGGCGAAAAGTCTGACAATAATGCCACGTTCAAATACCTAAAATACAAAGGGAATGACCCGATATTAAAATAAATAAAACTATTTAACTGACTGAAAATGAATATCATGAATCGCTCTAAAACAATTATTTTTCTTGTAGGATTATCCATGTTTGCGGCTTCATTATTATTCTAAAAATAGTATGTTACTTACCCGATAAGTGATTAAAAATATGAACAAAACAGCATGGTAAAGAAACTTTTATTCCTGCTTATACTGAGTCAAAATGTATTTGCACAGGTAAAGCAAGCCCAAAATCCCATCATTTTTGCCGACGTGCCAGATATGTCGATGATTCGTGTGGGCGATACGTATTATATGAGTAGCACCACCATGCACATGAGTCCGGGCGTGCCGATTATGAGCTCGAAAGACTTGGTAAATTGGAAACTCGAAAGCTATTGTTATGATAGATTGGTAGAAAACGATGCCATGAATCTTACGAATGGGCAAAGTACTTACGGTCGAGGTTCGTGGGCGAGTTGTATCCGCTATCATAATGGCGAATTTATGGTCAGTACTTTTGCCGCTACATCGGGTAAAACGCATATTTATACTTCCAAAAATATAAAAGGTCCATGGAAAGAAAAGACCTTTGCCCCTGCTTACCACGACCATAGCATTTTCTTTGATGACGATGGTAAAACCTACCTCATTTATGGGGCAGGGAAACTCAAAATTTTGGAATTAAAGCCAGATTTGAGTGGGAAAATGGAAGGCACAGAAGAAAAAACTTTGATTGAAAATGCTTCAGCCGCCGCCAATGCCCCCATTATGTTACCAGCCGAAGGTTCACAGCTTTTCAAGCATAATGGCAAATATTACTTGTTCAATATCTGTTGGCCACGTGGCGGTATGAGAACGGTACTTATTCACCGTGCCGACAAAATCACGGGTCCTTGGGAAGGAAAAATTGGTTTACAAGATTTGGGCGTTGCTCAGGGTGGTTTGATTGATACGCCTGATGGAAAATGGTATTCTTATCTTTTCCGTGACTACGGTGCGGTAGGACGTATTCCTTATTTTGTGCCTGTAAAATGGGAGGATGGTTGGCCTGTTTTAGGTGAAAATGGCAAAGTTCCTGAAAAATTAGACCTTCCTGCCAACAAAAGTTTGATTCCAAGCATCGTCGCTTCCGATGAATTTAACCGCAAAAAAGGCGAAAAGCCTTTGCCTTTGGTCTGGCAATGGAACCATAATCCCGATAACTCGCTTTGGTCTGTTACTGAAAGAAAAGGCTTTTTAAGATTAAAAACAGGCCGTCTTGATTCAGCATTTTTGAGTGCCAGAAATACACTTACCCAACGTACCATTGGCCCTGTTTGTTCGGGTATTACTTCGCTTGATGTGGCAAATTTGAAAGAAGGAGATTTTGCAGGACTGAGTGTTTTACAAAAAAATTATGGCTTGGTTGGCGTAAAAGTCAGCAAGGGACAAAAGGCTATTGTGATGATTAATGCAGGTTCTGGCAAAGCCATCGAAAGTCCAAACGTACCCCTTACGCAGGAAAAAGTCTATTTTAAAATTGATTGTAATTTCAAAGAAAGAGCAGATACCGCCCATTTTTATTACAGTCTTGATGGCAAATCTTGGACAGCCATCGGCGAGCCTTTGAAAATGACTTATACCTTACCCCACTTTATGGGCTATCGTTTTGGATTATTTAATTATGCCACACAACAAACGGGGGGCTTTGTAGATATTGATTGGTTTAGAATAAAGTAAGCTAACATGAAAAAACAACAGTATATTTTACTTGTGTTTGGGCTATTGTTTCATACAACAGCATTCGCACAAGCAGATAAATCTTTTTATCAAACAGTAAAAACTTACGTCAACCCTGTGTTACCAGGCGACCACCCCGACCCCACTTTGTTGAAAGTGGGCGATGACTTTTACCATTGTGGTTCGAGTTTTCATTTTACGCCTTATATGCCCATTTATCATTCCAAAGACTTGGTGCATTGGAAAGAAATCAGCCGTGTATTGCCCCCACAAAAGGCTACTTGGGTTACAGACCGCCCATCGGCTGGTACTTGGCAGGGAGCAATTACCTATTTTTATGGTTCTTATTGGATTTATTTTTCGGCAAACGGACAATGGTTTAGTAAAGCAGATTCGCCAACTGGCCCTTGGTCTGAGCCTGTTCAAGTGAAATCTAATCCTAAAACTGGGCCTTTGGGTTATGACAATTCGATTTTTGTGGACGATGACGGAAAGCCTTATATGGTGATTAAAAATGGACAAAAAACCAATCGTTTACAAGAATTAGGAAAAGATGGTCAGCTTACTTCTTCGGTAATTGACCTTGATTGGATAAACGCCAAATTGCAGTATAGCTGGGCAGAAGGCCCCGTGATGTGCAAACGCAATGGCTATTATTATTACTTCCCTGCTGGCGATGTGTCAGGTGGACAGTACGTACTCAGAGGCAAAGAATTAACAAGCGATTCAACTAAGTGGGAACGACTTGGCGAATTTTTCAAGCCTATTACCGACCCAAAAGTTGGTTTCCGTCGCCCAAATCATATTGCTGCTCCAGTTCAATTAGCCGACGGCACTTGGTGGACAATCGGGCAGAGTTATGAAAGATATGAAGGTGATGATTGGTCGGGCTTGGGTCGTCAAACTTCCTTGTATCCAGTCATTTGGGAAGGCGACCGCCCTTGGGGCATGGCACCCACGACGCAGCCTATCGAAATGCCCAATCTACCAAAATCTGGCACGGCTTGGCGAAGCGTTGCGTCTGATGATTTTGAAGCGGATGTACTTTCTTTGAATTGGCATTTTTTACGAAAAAAACACGCTGATTTATACAATCTCACCACGCACAAAGGTTGGCTTCGACTTTCACCAGATAGCCTCAGAACCAGTATTGTACAAAAAGAAACTGACCATTATTACTCGGCTTTGACGAAAGTTGACATAAGTGCTTTAGAATCAACCCATAAAGCAGGTATTTATCTGAGTAATGGCAACCAAACAGTATTTGCTCGTTTGTATAGCGGTTTTGAGGATGGACAAAAAATCTTCTTCCAATTTGACAAAACTTCTTATAATATCCCAAATACTTTTGGAAATGTAGTTTGGTTGAAAGTGACCCGAAAACAACATAACCTTACAGCTTTTGCGAGTGCCAATGGTAAAGTTTGGACACAAATTGGTGAAAGTATTAGCCTTATAAATCTTGATAAAACACAACCCAATTACAATTCGTGGGTGGGTACAAGCTTGGGGTTATTTACCGAAGGCAAACCAGCCGATTTTGACTTTTTCATTTGTAAAGATGGTTTTTCAACACTTCCTGCGGTTGGATTTAGTAATTATTATGGCGTAGAAAAAACAGCCGAAGAAGCCCTTACCAACGATTCAGAAAATGGTGGTTGGTTCATGATTTCAGGCGTTGATTTAGATGGGAAAAACCAAAAAGCGAAAGCCATAGCAATAGAACTTTCGGCTACAAGTAGTGGTAAACTTGAAATTTGGTTAGACGACCTCACCACTGGTAAACTCATAGCGACTGTACCTTTTTCGAGTACAAATGGCATGACCAACTGGAAAGTTTTTAGCAAAAGTATCAAAGCCATCAAAGGACAACACGATGTTTTTGTGAGATTTCCTAAAGTAAGCAGTAAGTCTATTGCAGTGAAGTCATTGAAATTCAAGTGATAAGACTAATTTTCTTACAGTGCCATTTGATTTATACTTAATCTTAAAACCATTTTTATACAAAAATGAAAAAGAAGCTCTTTGTACTTGCCCTTTTTATCAGTAGCTATGCAGGGAATGCACAGCAGATTATTCCTTTGTATGAAGGTGCTGTCCCCAATGCCAAAGCAAATAATATCAGCGAAACGGGGGCCGACAAAGGACTGTATAAAGATGTAACCGTACCGACGTTGGAATACATAAAACCCGAAAAACCAAACGGTACTTCGGTGATTGTAATTGCTGGTGGTGGTTATGGTGTAATTGTTTACAATGGCGAGGGCTTGAGTACCGCCAAAGCATTGGTAGAAAAAGGAATTTCGGCATTTGTACTAAAATACAGGTTGCCCAGCGACGAAATAATGGTGGATAAAAAAATAGGTTCATTGCAAGATGCTCAACAAGCCATCAAATTGCTTCGTGAAAATGCCGATAAATTTGGAATTGATAAAAACAAAATAGGCATTATGGGCTTTTCGGCAGGAGGACACTTGGCAAGTACCGCCGCTACGCATTTCGAGAAATCCTATATCGAAAATCCTCATAACACCAGCTTACGACCTGATTTTCAGATTTTGGTTTATCCCGTTATTACCATGAAAGACGGACTTACGCACGGCGGTTCACGTGATAATTTGATTGGCAAAAACCCTACCGCTACCGACATCGAAACTTTTTCAAACGAATTACAAATCAAAGCCAATACGCCACCCGCTTACCTGACTCACGCAGCCGATGATAAACTGGTGGATGTGGACAATAGTATTTCCTATTTTGAAAATTTACGAAAAAACAAAGTTGAGGTCGAAATGCACATTTATCCCAAAGGCGACCACGGATTTATTTTCAGACATAAAGGCTGGATGGAACCTCTTTTTGATTGGTTGAAACGGAACAATTGGTTGTAAAATCCAATATTTATCAATCGTATTTTAATCTAACGTTAACCTTAAAACAATGAAAATCAAAATTTTATCAGTCTTATTCGGCACAGTTATTTCCTGTGGTGTTTCCTTTGCTCAGGCACAGCAAAGTACTATTATTGAGGACTTTAAACCCTCTCCGCTCAACCAGCCACAACAAGAATATCCGATGGTCAATTCCCAAGGATATGCTCGTTTCAAAATTATAGCACCTGCTGCTGATAGCGTTCGGGTAAGTTTGGGACTTGGTGGCAGAGGTGGCACAAAATTAGAAAAAGCCAGTGACGGCAGTTGGATGGGAACAACCGAAGGCCCAATGGACGAAGGTTTTCACTATTATAATGTAAAAATCGACGGAGGAAAATTCAATGACCCCGGTGCTATGAATTATTACGGCTCAATTCGTTGGGAAAGTGGTATCGAAATTCCTGCCCATGATCAAGATTTTTATGCCCTCAAAAACGTACCGCATGGTCATGTACAGCAAGTGTTGTTTCCATCGCCAAGCACCAATACTTCTCGCAGAGCCTTTGTTTACACGCCGCCCGGCTATGAATTGGGTAAAGACAAGTACCCTGTTTTGTATTTACAACACGGCTGGGGCGAAGACGAAACCGCTTGGATGAACCAAGGTCACGCCAATTTAATCATGGATAACCTGATTGCCGAAGGTAAAATCAAGCCTTTTATTATCGTAAATACCTATGGCATGACCAACGAAGTAAAATTTGGCAAAATCAGAGAATTTAAAATCGAACCATTCCAAACGGTTTTGATAGATGAATTGATACCTTACGTGGATGCTCATTTCAGAACCATTGCCAAACAAACACACCGTGCGATGGCTGGACTAAGTATGGGCGGTATGGAAACAAAAACCATTACCTTAAACAAGCCAGAAGTATTTTCGTATTATGCACTTTTGAGTGGCGGTACTTATGCTCCAACCGACATTAAAGATAAATCAAAAGTAAAACTTATCTTCTTGAGTTGCGGTAGCAGAGAAAGACCAGAAGGTGTGAACAATGCGGTGACAGCTTTAAAAGAAGCTAATTTTAATGCCGTTTCATATATTTCTGAAAAAACGGGACACGAGTTTCAAACATGGCGTAGAAGTTTACGGGAATTAGCACCACTATTATTCAAATAATGCTCTGATGAAAAAACTGTATTTTTTACTGATAATCAATTTATTAGCCACAAGTTTCAAAAGTTTTTCACAAGATAAAAACTTTTATATTTTCTTGAGCTTCGGGCAGTCGAACATGGAAGGAAACGCTAAATTTGAACCTCAAGATACCGTCAATGTCGATAGTCGTTTTCAAGTTTTAGAAGCCGTCGATTGTCCAAATTTAGGTCGAAAAAAAGGCAATTGGTACACGGCTATTCCTCCTTTATGTCGCTGTCGTACTGGACTTACGCCTGTGGATTATTTTGGAAGAGCCATGCTTGCCAATCTTCCTGCCAATGTAAGAATTGGGGTAATTAATGTAGCGGTGGGCGGTTGTAAAATTGAACTTTTCGACAAAGACAACTATGAGTCTTACGTGGCTACTACGCCCAATTGGCTCAAAAATATGGTGAAAGAATACGATGGCAATCCGTATGGACGATTGGTAGAAATGGCGAAACTGGCACAAAAAGATGGCGTAATCAAAGGCATTTTGTTGCATCAAGGCGAGTCGAATACCAATGATACTTTATGGACAAAAAAAGTGAAAGTAGTATATGATAATTTACTCAAAGACCTTCATTTAAAAGCTAAAAAAGTACCTTTGATAGCTGGCGAAACCGTCAATGCCGACCAAGGAGGCATTTGTGCAAGCATGAATAAAATCATTGCTACGCTTCCCCAAACTATCAAAAATGCTCATGTCGTTTCGTCAAGTGGCTGTACAGATGCCGCCGATAATCTTCATTTTGATGCGGCAGGCTATCGAGAGCTGGGCAAACGCTATGCCGATAAAATGCTTTCGGTGATGAATAAATAGGCAGATGAGTTTTGAATTTAATCATGTAATGAAAAGATAATGAAAAAAAACAACAGCATACAACAAGTGTCTTTGCTACTACTTTTCTTGGTTTTAGTAATGCCACTTGTTGTCATTGGGCAAAGTAAAGTAAACACAAAGCTTGCTCCGAAGTATCATAATTTGTTCTTGGAAGCAGGTTATAGTCAGAAAGAAATTGATGCCAAAGTTGCCAAAGCCTATTATGATGTTTTTGAAGGACCCAATCGGGTATATTTTGCTGTTGGCGATACAATGGCTTATGTATCAGACGTAAAAAATCATGATGCTCGTACCGAAGGACTTTCGTATGGAATGATGATTGCCGTTCAATTGGATAAAAAAGAGGTTTTTGATAAAATTTGGCGTTGGTCAAAAAAATACCTTCAACACCAAAGCGGCCCACGTGAAGGCTATTTTGCATGGAGTATCAACCCCGAAACCATGAAGAAAAATTCAGAAGGTTCGGCTTCCGATGGTGAATTGTATTATGTTACCAGTCTGCTATTTGCTTCTAACAAATGGGGAAATAATACGGGTATCAATTACTACAACGAAGCCCGCAGAATATTGGATGCGATGTGGAAAAAAGATGGTACAGGCAATATTTACAATCTTATCAATACAGAACATAAGCAAATTACCTTTGTGCCAGAGGGAAATAACTATAACTGGACAGACCCTTCGTATCACTTACCTGCTTTTTATGAAGTATGGGCTTTATATGCCAAAGACGGACACGAAGCTTTTTATAAAGAATGTGCCGATACTTCCCGTGTTTTCTTACACAGGGCTTGCCATCCCGTAACTGGGCTCAACTCAGATTATACAGAATTTAGTGGAGCTCCTCACCCAACTCGCTGGATGCCGCCGGGCTTTCGCTATGATTCATGGCGTGTACCGATGAATATTGCTATGGATTATACTTGGTTTGGCAAAGACAAAACTTGGCAAGAAGATTACGCCAAAAGATTTCAAAA
The DNA here is from genome assembly GCF_034929435.1 of Arcicella rigui. NCBI lineage: Bacteria > Pseudomonadati > Bacteroidota > Cytophagia > Cytophagales > Flectobacillaceae > Arcicella > Arcicella rigui. The sequence continues at coordinate 17,097 of NZ_JAYFUM010000030.1, read as the reverse complement.
TTTCCTTCGTTCAAAAGGGATGGATACTTATGACGACCAATTTAATTTAGACGGCACAAAACCTGAGTTTATTTTGCAGGCAGGAAGTGTCCCAAAACTTAGACATTCTATCGGTTTGGTGGCTACGGCAGCCACAGCTTCGCTTGTGAACAAAGATAAAAGTAAGGTCGATTTTGTAAAAGCCGTTTGGAATGCCAAATTAGAACCTTACGAAGATGGCTATTTCGACCCATATTACGACGGATTGATGTACCTATTCAGTTTGATGCACCTCAGCGGTAAGTATCAAATTATTCAGCCGAAGTAAAAATTTCATACATTTTTACTGAATGTAAACTGAAATTATTTCTTGTACTCCAAAAATTCACCTGATTAGCTTTGGCATTGAGTTGCTTAAAAGACCTAATCAGGTGATTTCTAATGAATAACAATTAGTTTTCTTTAATTTATTAAAGAAAAAGTTGTTAATATTATATATTATATTTAATTTTACTCCCATCTAAATCTCTCCGAGATTAGTCTCTCTCTGGTCTTCTTTTGTTTTTAAATGTGTTATAGTGACACAAGCTTGTTATGTAGGTATCCATACATAGGAATCATTTGTTAGTTTTTTTTAAATCGTTTATCGTGAAAGTTCGTAGTTAATCAGTTTTTATATTTTTTTGTACTAAGTGTTCTATTGTGTTATACTAAATTGCTAAAAGATATTGCTTATGATAAAAAAAGAAAGATTCATGAACTAATGGAATCGTTACCTTTAATGATTTTATAATTACTGTTATCGCTGTTAAATCAATAGCAATAAATTTTCCAGAGAGAGCCAAATTTATTGATGGCTGTTTTAACAGAGACTATTTCTAAATGGTTTTGTATTGTGTAATTGTGAAAACCTAATCCATAAAACAAACATTAAACAATGTTAGCCAATCATTTCCTCAAAATTATTGGACTACCCTTTTTTGCCTGTTCAGAATGATTTTAATTAATTGAAAATGAAGAATTTGCCAGAGAGAGTTCATTCGTTTTCGATATAGTGTTCTATGGTGTTATAGAAAAACGAATAAAAAATTATCATTGCCTATGGTAAAATAGACTATTAAGCATTATCAAAAGGATTTCTTTCGAGAACATCCATCCATTTTTGATACAAAGTATCTCTTCTATGAAAAAACAAAATGAAAGTAACCAGAGAGACTCAATTTAATTTCATAGAAGAGACTTTAGTATTAATTCCATCAATTGCCCAATCTTATATGCTTAAAGAATAATACCGTAAATAACACATATTAAGTACTTTATGGTCTTGAATAGCTCCAATCGGAAATATTCAAGGGGTGGATTCCTTTGTCTTTAAAACAAGCAGGAGGATGAAAGGAATATTTATTTCCCAAACCTAAGATTAGTCTTTTGCTATACAGATGAGTGCTAAAGGTTGCAGATGTTTTCCGTCTAAATTTCAATCTATTCTTAATCTCAAATCATGTATTATGAAAAAACAAATCTTGTTTCTCTTAGGGTTTTTACTTTGCTGTTCATTTGCAAAAGCCCAAAAAAATATTTCAGGGAAAGTCTCAGGCGATGACGGCAACCCAATACCGGGCGTGAGTGTAAGGGTAAAAAACTCACAAGTAGGAGTTAGCACAGATGCCAGTGGAAGTTTTAATCTAAAAGCTTCAGCCGACGATGTTCTTATATTTAGTTCGGTTGGTTATGTAAGCCAAGAAATAAAAGTAGGAAACCGCAGTGCCATCAACGTAATACTTGCTACAAATATAAGTGCTTTAGAGGAAGTTGTTGTCGTGGGCTATGGGACTCAGAAGAGATCTTCGGTAACAGCGGCAGTGGCATCGGTTGGTCCGAAGGAGCTGAATGCCCTTCCAGTACCAAGTATTGAAGGTGCTTTACAAGGACGTGTATCAGGTGTACAAGTAACCAACAACGGTTCGCCAGGGGTTGCTCCAGTCGTAAGAATCCGTGGGGTAGGTTCTATCAATTATGCCGCCAACCCTTTGTATGTGGTTGATGGTTACCCAGTTGGCAGTTTGAACGATATAGACATGAAAGATGTAGAATCGTTAGAAGTACTCAAAGATGCCAGTGCGGCAGCTATTTATGGTTCAAGAGCCGCAAACGGTGTTGTCTTAATCACTACTAAAAAAGGAACAAAAGATAATAAGTTACACGTAAACGTAGAAACTTATTTTGCGACACAAAGTCCTTGGAAAAAATTAACACCACTCAATACGCAACAATACTTACAATATGGTAAAGCTCTATTATCTGCTGCGGGTGCAGCCTTTCCTGACCGTTGGAGTCAGATGAACAATGAAACTTATCCTGGTTCAGGGGTTACTTTTGCTAATACCAATACCGATTGGCAAGATTATTTATACCGAACAGCAGGGGTTTCAAATAGTTCAGTTAACATTACAGGTGGAAATGCCACTTCTCGTTTCCTTACTTCATTTAGCTATTTCAAGCAAGATGGTATTTATGTAGGAACGAATTATGAAAGAGGTAATCTTCGTCTTAACTCAGACCACAGTATTGGTAAGCATTTTACTATTGGGCAAACACTCATGGTTTCTATGGGAAGTAGATTAGACGAAGGCGTAGGTGGTGGTCGTACCGCTTTAGCCAACGTAATTAAAAGTTTACCTTACACGCCTGTATATAACCCAACGGAAATCGGAGGATATTTTGGTACAACCAACGCCGATGGCTCTGACCCTGTGAACCCTTTGATTCCTGCGGTATTGATTAGAAGCCAAAACCGTAATACAAGAGTACTAAGCTCAATTTTTGCTGAAATTAAGTTTACAGATTATTTAAAATATAAATTCTCGGTAGGCTTAGACTACAATAACACAAGAAGTTTAAGTCGCACGCCAATTTATACGGCTGGACAAATGAGTAGTCCATTCAATAGTATTTCCGACACAAGAGGGGAATTTATCGGTACGCTTTATACCAACCAACTTTCGTTTGATAAAACGTTTAAAAAACATTCTGTCAATGCGATTGTTGTGGCTGAACAGCAATTTGGTACAGGAGAAAGTATCACAGCTTCCGGTAATTATACTACCAATACTTTTAGCATTATTACGCCTAACGTAACAAGTCCAGCCGTGGGTGGGGGTAAAAGCGAAACAACGATTTTGTCGTACTTAGCACGTGTCAACTACGATTATGCAGGAAAGTACTTGTTAAGTGCTTCTATTCGTAGAGATGGTTCTTCTTTGTTTGCTCCAGGTAAAAAATGGGGAACATTCCCAGCGGCTTCGATTGGTTGGAGAATCAGCGAAGAGGCATTTATGAAAGATATTCCTGCTATTAATGAATTGAAAGTAAGAGCAAGTTATGGTTTGGTAGGTAATACAAGTGGTTTACCAAATTATGCTTGGCAGTCATTAGTAGGAGCAGCAACGAACTATGTTTTTGCGAATGGTGCAACGCCAGGTTTATCAACGAATCAACTTGGTAATACTGAATTAGGTTGGGAAACAACTAAAATGGCAGATATTGGGCTTGATTTAGGTTTATTCAAAAATAAAATTACTGTATCAGCCGATTATTACAGCCGTGAAACTTCTGAAAACAGTTTGATTCTTGCCAGACCTTTGGCTTCTTCTTTGGGTTATTCAAACAATACCATTGCCAATTTTGGTGGAATGAAAAACACAGGTTTAGATTTACAAATCAACTACAATCATAATGCGGGAGATTTTAAATGGAGAATTGGCGGTAATTTAGGCGTTGTTCGCAATACAGTAACTTCTTTGGAAGCACCAATTTTTGCAGGTGGTCATGCCGAAACAGGAGCAAGTGTTACCAAAACAGAAGTGGGTATGCCTGTTCAGTACCTTTATGGTTATGTGGTTGACAAAATTTACCAAACGCAAGCCGAAATTGATGCAGATGACGCTTTAGCTAAAAGTAAAAAATGGGATAGTTACCAAGGAGGAAAAGCTGCTCCGGGTGATATTCGTTTCAAAGATTTGAACAGCGATGGCAAAATTGATGATGCTGACCGTACCATGATTGGAAACACGCTTCCAGACTTTACTTATGGTGTCAATTTCGATTTCAACTACAAAAACTTTGACTTTACGCTATTTCTACAAGGCGTACAAGGAAATGATATTTATAATAACCTAAAAACGCAGACACAAGGAATGGTTCGTTTATTTGGGGCTACCACAGACGTATTGAATGCTTGGACTCCACAAAATACGAATACGAATATTCCAAGAGCTATCAGTGGCGACCCTAACGGAAACACCACTCGTCCGTCTGACAGATGGGTTGAAAAAGGCTCGTTTATGCGTGTGAAAAACATCAGTTTAGGCTACAATGTACCTTCAAGCATTTTGAAATCATTTGCAAGAGGAACACTTACGAAAGTAAGAGTATATGTATCGGCTCAAAACTTATTGACTATCACCAAATATTCGGGTTATGACCCTGAGATTGGTTCTCGTGATAACGCTCAATTGGTTTATGGTATCGACAACGGACAGTATCCGCAAGCTCGTACTTTGATGGCTGGTCTTCAATTAGGTTTTTAATATTTATCCCTTAATTTTTTTTCTTGAAACTTCTGATTTTCAAGAAAATGAAAATAAATAGCACATGAAAAAAAGTCTTTTATTCATAGGAGTATTATCGCTTGGCCTTGCTTTCGGATGCAATGACGAGTTGGATAAAACAAACCCCGGCGCTTTTACTACCGATAGTTATTTTTCAAATACCGTCGAATTAGAATCGGGAGTTAATGCAGTGTATGGGCTGCTGACTGGCTCAAATCTTTTTGGAAGAGAGTATTTTTTTACGAATGATTTAAGAACCGATGATTTTGCCACAGGTGGCGGACAATTGGAAGCTCCAAGAGCCCAACTCCTCAATGGCGTTCATCAGCCTACTAACTCTGTTATGGGGGCTTTGTGGACAGGTTTGTTTCGTATGATTCACCGTGCGAATGTGGTAATTGATGCAAAAGATAATTTCAAAACGCTTAATGCTGCAGACGAAACCAAGAAAAAAAGAATTGTTGCAGAAGCAAAATTCTTGCGAGCAATGGCGTATTATGAATTAAGTACGATGTGGGGCGGAGTACCGATTTACACAAGCAGTGCTACAAAATCGTCGGATGCCAAACCTCGGAGTACGCAAGATGAAGTGTTTGCTCAGATTATCAAAGACCTCAACGAAGCTCAAACAGACTTGCCATCTTCCTACACAGGAGCAGATTTAGGTCGTGCCACTAAGCACGCTGCTCAACTTGAATTGGCAAGAGTACTGATGTTTAAGGGAGATTATGCAGGAGCGAAAACGGAATTATCTAAAATTGTTTCCTCTGGACTTTTTAGCTTGACAAGCAATTACTTAGACAACTTCTTGGAAGAAACAGAATACAACAAAGAGTCTATTTTTGAAATTGGTTTCGACAGCAAAAACGGAATGAGCTGGGACAATGGCGACAGTGATAACATTGCTGGAAGTAGCCCAAGAAGGTCGTCGATTCGTCACCAAGAATACTCTGCTGTGGGTTGGAGAAACCTTATTCCTTCAAATGGACTCATTGACGAGTTCGAGCGTCCACAAAAAGGAGATACTAAAAGAGATCCAAGAATGAATTTTAGCTTATATTTCAAGGGCGATTTAGTGAATCAAGGCAAAGGACGTTTGGAAGTCGATTATCCGGTACAAGGAAATACTTCTGTTTTGGACGGCGTAGAACAAAAAATTAGTTGGAGAAAATACTCAGCTTTGTACAGAAATGCCGATGGATTCTATGATTTAAGTGGAATCAATATGCGTGTGATGCGTTATGCAGAAGTATTAATTAACCTTGCAGAATGTGAAAACGAATTAGGTAATACTACGGCTGCCGTAGCTTTATTGAACCAACTTCGCAATCGTGCTGATGTACAAATGCCTGCGTATCCAACTAAAAATTATCCTGTAAGTACTAAAGACCAAGTATTTACGGCTATTCAACATGAAAAAAGAGTGGAGTTTGCTGCTGAATGGTTAAGAGCAAAAGACATTGTTCGTTGGAGAAAACAAGGAAAATTGAAAAAAGAACCATTATCATACTTTGTGAATAACAAGCATGAATTATTACCTATTCCTCAGTTTGAAATAGATAATAATCCAAACATTAAAGGCAATAATCCAGGATATTAATAAAGGGCTTTTATTGCTAATTCTTGTTGATAATATGTTTTATTAGTGTAATTAAGTAGTCGTTGATTATGAACGGCTACTTAATTTGAGTGAAAAGGATAAAGGAATTTTGAAACAATAACCACAAAATAGAAATCAAGCAGTTTGTGACTTAATTATCAATGCAAAATATGCTAAATAAAGTTCGTATAAGCGAAAGCGTCAACTGTTTATACTCTAATTACCGTTAACTATGAAATACTGTTTTTCCATCATTATTTTACTCGTGTTGAGTGCTTGTTCTTCTGAAGACACTTTGTTTGAGAAGTTGAGTGCCAACCATACCAATATTACCTTCAACAATACAATTCAGGTTTCTGATTCATTAAATGTATTGCAATTCGAGTACATTTATAATGGTGCAGGTGTTGGCGTTGGCGATGTAAATAATGATGGATTAACAGATATTTTTTTTGCAGGCAATCAGGTAAGTTCACAACTGTACTTGAATAAAAGCGATTTAACCTTTGAAAATATTACTACCAAAGCAAACGTTGGCACAAAAGATTGGTGTACGGGCGTTGCCATGATTGACATTAATCAAGATGGAAAATTAGATATTTATCTTTCTACGATTCATCCCAATAGAGATAAATCTGCCCTTAAATTACTATTTATCAACCAAGGAAATGACAAAGACGGCATTCCGATTTTCAAGGAAGCTGCCAAAGAAGTAGGCTTGGCGGATGATTCGTATGGAACGCAAGCTACTTTTTTTGATTATGATTTAGATGGCGATTTGGATATGTATTTGCTCAACAATGCCATTGAAGGATACGACAGAAACGGCAGTATCGGGCAACATCACGACGCTTCGGGGCGAAGAGTTGATAAACTTTTTAGAAACGAAGGGAACAATCCCAACGGCTTGCCGATTTTCAAAAATGTTTCAAAAGAAGCAGGTATTTTGGATGATGGCTGGGGTTTGGGCGTAATCGTTAACGATGTAAACCAAGATGGCTATCCAGATATTTTTGTCGGAAATGACTTTTTCTCGAACGACCACCTTTATATCAATAACAAAAACGGTACATTTAGCAATAAAATTAATGAGTATTTCAGACACCTATCGCAAAATTCGATGGGTGTGGACATGGCCGATATTAACAACGACGGCTTGAATGATTTGGTGGTATTAGATATGCTTCCAGACGATAATCTTCGTCAAAAAACCATGTTTGCGAATATCGAATACGATAGATTTCAAGATAATTTAAGAAAGCAATTTTATCCGCAATATGTTCGGAATGTACTCCAAATCAATAATGGCAATGGCTCTTTTAGCGATATTGGTTACTTGACGGGCGTTGCGGCTACCGACTGGTCGTGGAGTCCACTATTGGCCGATTTTGATAACGACGGCTGGCGAGATTTGTTGATTACCAACGGTTATCGCTTAGATGTCACCGACTTAGACTTTATCGTTTACCGCCGAGATTTTGAAAGTATCGGGAATCCAAAAGAAAGAGTAAAGAAAATGCAAGAAGCTTTTGCGACTTTAACAGGCGTAAAAAAACCAAACTTCTTGTTTAAAAATAAAGGCAATTTACAATTTGAAAATGCCACAAAAGCATTCGGTTTAGGCGACGCTTCTTATACAAACGGCACAGCTTACGCCGATTTCGACAACGACGGTGATTTGGATTTAGTCATGAATAACATTGACGACGAAGCCTTTATTTACCGTAATAAATTGATTGACAACAGAAAAGATGCTTCGGCTGTTAAGAATCATTATTTAAGAATCAAACTTCAAGGCAATAAACCCAACACCAGTGCTTACGGAACAAAAGTATCGCTTTGGTGTCAGGGGAAAGCACAATTTGCCGAACATCAAACCATCAGAGGATACAAGTCAACCGTAGAGGATTTTATTCATTTTGGTTTGGGAAATGCCTCAAAAATAGATAGCCTAAAAATTACATGGCCTTCGGGAAAAGAACAATGGCTCAGAAATATCAGTCCAGATAAAGTACTAACGGTTTACGAAAAAAATGCTTTATCTGCACCCAAGCAGCTTCCCCAAGAAAAACTCTATACTTTTAAAGAAGTATCTCAAACCTATCAAATCGACTGGCGTTCAGAAGAATTTGATTATAACGATTTTTTAATTCAGCATACTTTACCGCATAAACATTCAGAATTAGGCGGTGGCATTGCCGTTGGCGACATCAATAACGATGGTTTAGAAGACTTTTTTGTAGGAGCATCGGCTCATAAACAAGGGGCTTTTTTCCTCCAAAATGCCAATGGAAAGTTTAGTAAAAAAGCTTTTCTCGAAAAAACTGAAGAAGATATGGGCGTATTGCTCATAGATGTTGATAAAGACAAAGACCTTGATTTATATTGCGTTAGCGGAAGTTCTGAATTTACAACCAACCTGAGCAAGTATCAAGACCGACTCTATTTAAACGACGGCAAAGGAAATTTCAATGCTTCGGTAGGTTACTTGCCCATCACCCAGTCGAGCGGTGCTTGTGTCAATGCTTGTGACTTTGATAAAGACGGCGACTTGGATATTTTCCGTGGGGGAAGAATACGCTCGACCGAATACCCCCTTTCGCCCGAATCGTATTTACTTCAAAATGATGGCAAAGGACATTTCAAAAATATAGCAACGTCTATCCAAGAATTAAGTCGTTGTGGCATGGTAACAGCCGCTTTGTGGACTGATTACGACAACGATTCTTGGATGGATTTGATGCTTGTTGGCGAATTTATGCCCGTGTGTATCTATAAAAATAACCAAGGAAAATCGTTCACCAAAATCACGCCTAAAGGTTTAGAAAAATCAAATGGCTGGTGGAATAGTATTTCGGGCGGTGACTTCGATAACGACGGAGACACCGACTATATACTTGGTAATGTGGGACTTAACACCAAACTAAAAGCCTCCGAATCACAGCCTGTCAGTGTACATTTCAAAGATTTTGACGAAAACGGTATTGTTGACCCACTTTTCACGGCTTACACCCAAGACAAAGAATATTTGGTACACCCAAGAGGAGCTTTGATAGACCAATTAATTGCCATGAGAAGACGTTTCAAAACATTCAAAGAATACGGACAAACAACCTTCGAGCAAGCTTTTACGTCCAGCGATTTGAAAGGCGTTAGCACTTTACAGGCGTATTGTTTTGCCAATTCTTACCTCGAAAACAAAGGCAATGGTACTTTTCAACTACAATCATTACCCATCGAAGCACAGTTTTCGGTGATGTACGGTACGCTTGTCAAAGACTTTAACAATGATGGAAATTTAGACATCCTCACCGTGGGCAACGACTACGGCACAGAAGTACTGACGGGCAGATATGACGCTGGTATTGGCAACTATTTGCAAGGAGATGGCAAAGGAAATTTCAAAAATGTAGCAGTCCGCAAGAGTAATTTCTTTGTCAATGGCGATGCCAGAGCCATTGCTCAACTGCATTTGAAAGACGGCAAAAACTTGTATTTGATTTCACAGCGAAACAACAAGCTCCTTTCCTTTGTAGAAATGCAACCACAAAAGAGTAGCATCCAAAAACCCAAAAGGAAGAAAGAAATATACATCGGTTCGGGCTATCTTTCACAGAGTAGTATGATAGATTAAAAACCATTTCAACCATTCAACTAAACAATTTCAAAACTATGAAAAACATACGAATACTTTTAATGATTGGCTTAATCATGGGTTATTGGGGAGCATTCGCCCAACCCCCACGTGGGCCATTGGTGGTTTCGCCACAGGTAAATTTCGATAAAACCATTACGTTTCGTTATCAGGCTATTTTAGCAAATGAAGTAAAACTGAATGCCCAGTTTGAAAAAGCTTTTGTTCCCATGACCAAAGATGCTCAGGGCATTTGGAGTGTAACCGTTGGCCCAGTTGCAGCCGACATTTACCCTTATAGTTTTCAGGTTGACGGCGTTACGGTGATGGACCCCGCCAATGTAGCTTTTTTCCCTAACGAACGCTTCAAAGCAAGCCTTGTAGAAGTACCCGACAACCCTGCGTTAGTGCACGCTATGAAAAATGTTCCGCATGGTACGGTTAGCTATGAATATTATCCTTCTGTTTCGGGAACGACGGGTAACTTAGTCGTTTATACGCCGCCGGGCTACCACAAAAACGCCAAAGCAAAATATCCCGTCTATTACCTCATAAGTGGCACGACCGACACCGAAGAAACTTTTTTTAAAGTAGGAAAAGTAAACTTAATCATGGATAACCTCATCGCCGAAGGCAAGGTAAAACCCATGATTATTGTCATGCCTTATGGCAATATTGCCGCCAGATTATCAGAACAATTGGGCGGACAAAAACCAGCCGACCCGACTGTACGTGACGGCGAAGATGCAGTAAAACGGGCGAAAGATTTTGAAAATGATTTAGTTAAAAACATTTTACCTTATATCGAAAAAAATTACCATACCGAAAATAATCGTGAAAGTCGTGCGATTGGGGGCTTTTCTCGTGGGGGTGGACAAACCTTGAGAACCGCTTTTAACAACATGGATACTTTCGCTTGGGTGTGTAGTTATAGTTCCTATTTATCGCCTGCCGAAATGGACAAAAGTTTCGGCTATATCACTGGCGATGCCGCCAAAACTAACAAACAATTAAAGTTACTTTGGAAAAGTGTTGGCAACGAAGACTTTTTGTACAAAGGTGCTTTAGAGTTTATGGATTATTTAACTGCAAAAAATATCAACCATAAAAAATTTGTCAACGACGGCGGACATACTTGGATGAATGTAAAAAAATACCTTCATGAAACCCTACCCTTATTGTTTAAGTAGGTTTTTCAAATTCATTTTCCAACGTAAAGTATTCAAAAGAATCAAAACCATGAAAAAAATAATTTACCTTTTTCAAGTCTTGTTGTTTTCGACTGTTGCGGTTGTAGCACAGCGACCACCCTCTATTAGTTCGCCAGATGTACACGCCGACAACAGCGTTACTTTTAGGTATTTTTCTAAAACCGCTCAGAAAGTAACGCTTGCAGGTGAGTTTTTAGCCAATCCTGTTGCATTCAAAAAAGATACTGCTGGTATTTGGAGTGTAACCGTGCCGCCCATAAAGCCCGATATTTACCCTTATAGTTTTTTTGTAGATAGCGTACAAATAGCCGACCCAAACAACACTTATATCTTTGCTAATGAGCGATTTAAGCGAAGTATTATAGACATTAAAGGCGATAAACCGCTGGTTCATTCCTTGCAAAATGTACCACATGGCAAAATCAACTATTGCTATTATCAATCATCTACTTTAGGCACTACTCGACAACTGCTTGTCTATACTCCGCCTGGTTACAATCCTTTTTCAAATATCAAATACCCCGTTTTGTATTTGATTCACGGGGGTTCTGATACCGAAGAAACATGGACAAAAGTAGGACGAGCCAACCTCATTGCCGATAATCTGATAGCACAAGGCAAAGCCAAACCCATGATTATTGTGATGCCTTACGGAAATGTAAGACCTGCCCCGATGCCTGATTTTACCAAAGATGTTGTCAACGACATTATCCCTTTTGTAGAAAGTAATTATTCCGTACTAACCGATAGTAAAAATCGGGCAGTAGCAGGCTTTTCGGTGGGTGGTGGACAAACCCTTAATATTGGACTGACCAATACCGATAAATTTGCCTATATCTGTTCGTATGCTCCTTATACCGCAACAGACGAATTTAAAAAGAATTTTACAGACTGGAATCCAGACGTTGCCAACATCAACAAACAACTGAAATTGTTCACGATAAGCGTAGGAACGGAAGATTTTTTGTATGAAAGTGTGAAACAAAATATTGCGATGTTTCAAGAAAAGAAAGTCAAACTAAATCCTTTTATTGTGTCTGGCGGACATACTTGGATGAACTGTAAATTATTCTTAGCCAATACTTTACCACAATTATTTCAATAATAAATATTACCTGACCACTCAATAATACCAGACAAGTAACTCGGGGACAATTTGCAAATTAAGCCCAGAACAAAACACAATCAACCTTTTAATTATACAAATATGAAAAAAACGAGCATTTATTTTTCTATATTTTTCCTTATGAACCTGATGGTTTATGCACAAAAAATAGAAAAAGAAGCACCCAAAGGCTTCGACCAAGTGCGAATGGGCATTGCAACGGGTAAATTAGACACCATCAAGTATCAATCGAAAACCGTAGGCACTACCCGAAAAGCTTTAGTTTATACGCCACCAGGTTTTAATAAAAAAACAAAATATCCTGTATTGTATCTGTTGCATGGCATCGGTGGCGATGAAAAAGAATGGCTCAATGGCGGTAAACCACAGGTGATTTTGGATAATTTATATGCCGAAGGAAAAATTCAACCGATGATTGTGGTCATGCCCAATGGTCGTGCCATGAAAGACGACCGTGCTGTTGGAAACGTTTTCGACAAAGAAAAAGTAGATGCTTTTGCTACTTTTGAAAAAGACTTATTAAACGATTTAATTCCTTTCGTTGAAAAAAGCTATCCGACTTTAACCGACCGTGAAAGCCGTGCCATTGCTGGGCTTTCGATGGGAGGCGGACAGTCCTTGAATTTTGGCTTGGGTAATTTAGATACATTTGCATGGGTTGGTGGTTTTTCGTCAGCTCCCAATACCAAAGTTCCGCAGGCATTAGTTCCCAATCCAGAAGAAGCCAAAAAAAAACTAAAACTCCTATGGATTTCATGCGGCGATAACGACGGCTTACTTTCGTTTAGCAAACGTACCCACGATTATTTATACCAAAACGATGTACCACATATTTACTATTTAGAACCCGGCGGACACGACTTTAAGGTTTGGAAAAACGGTTTGTATATGTATGTACAATTTTTGTTTAAACCTGTTGATGTAGCTTCATTTACTAAATACACGGTGTTGGGTACGCCTGCCAGTACCAACGTTCGCAATGCTCAGTACCCTCAAATTTTACCCGATAACCGTGTGGTATTCAAAGTAAAAGCCCCCAATGCCCACAAAGTACAAATTGATTTAGGCAAAAAATACGATATGGTAAAAGATAGCAGCGGTTTTTGGCACGTTACCACCGATTCTATTAGCAGAGGGATTCATTATTACTCTTTGTTGATTGACGACGTAGCCCTTGCCGACCCTGCCAGTGAAACCTTTTACGGTATGGGTCGCCAAGCAAGTGGCATTGAAATTCCTTATAAGGAAGGCGGTTTTTATGCCCTCAAAGACGTACCTCATGGCGATATTCGTATCAAAAAGTACTTCTCGAAAGCCAGTAATGCTTGGCGTGAAATGTATGTTTATACACCGCCAGGTTACGACAAATCTAATGAAAAATACCCCGTTTTATACTTGCTACACGGCGGTGGCGAAGACCAACGAGGTTGGGCTATACAAGGACGTACTGACTTGATATTGGATAATTTGATAGCCGAACAAAAAGCAAAACCAATGGTAATCGTCATGCTTGACGGCAATTTTTATGGCAACGGTGGCGGCGTAGCAGGTTTTGGCGAAGTACAACTCAAAGCCTTTGAAAATGAGCTATTAAATGGAGCGATTCCTTATGTAGAAAGCAATCTGAGAGTAGAAACAGACGCTAAAAACCGTGCTTTGGCAGGGCTTTCGATGGGCGGTTTGCAAACATTGTATGCAGGTATCCGAAACACCAATTTGTTTTCACACTTGGGCGTATTTAGTTCTGGTTGGTGGGCCAATAATACCAAACTGTCTGACCCTCAGTATGAATTTATGAAAAACAATGCCACGGCTATCAATGCCAACTTGAAAAACTTCTGGATTTCGATGGGAGGAAAAGAAGACATTGCTCATGCCAATTGCCAAATTATGATGAAAAAATTTGATGACATGGGCATCAAGTACCAATACAGCGAATACGCTGGCGGACATACTTGGCCTGTGTGGAGACACGACATTTTTCTGTTTTCACAAATATTGTTTAAGTAAGTTTACAAAATCGCTCTCCAGCATTTCTCTTGAAATGATTGGAGAGTGATTTTTATTTTTGAAGGATTTCAAGTTAAATACTAATCCTCTAAGATTAGAAACTCAAAAAGATTAATCTAAAACATTATGTCCAATCAAACGGACGTTTATTTATACAATTTTAGATTTACTAAAACTTCGATAAAGATTTACTAAAGAAGCCTTCGTTTGTATAAAATACTTGTATAGCATTCAAAGTATAATTTTAATTACTATTTAATGAATAAGTATATACAAATTGTGTACTTATCTGAAAACTTTGAATTTGTAGTTCAAAATGTTATGTAGTTCAAAATGTTATTTATAATGTTTTGGTATCTAAATTTTTGATACTTCCCATATCGACTTCATCAAGGTCAGAATCTAAGCTGTTAAAATTCTCCATTATTCTTTTCTTTACGCACCGAGTTTGGAATGACCGCAACGCCTCTTTGGGTAAACCATCTCAGAATGATTAAGCAACACTCTTCTTATACTTTGCCGACAAAGTAAGCTATCTCCTCAGATTAAAAAATAGATATTATTGTCGTTGGTGGGAATATATTGATGTTGGTCTAAAATTATCCTCCTGTTTATCTTCTTGTTCTAATACAAAGATATATTTGGCAAAAATTAGATAAATAAAATATCATATAAAAACACAAGCCTGTCAATAGTAGTAAAAGCGACCATTGACAGTATATGGTTTGAAAATCGTAAGTTTTTGTTTGAAATACATTATTTATCCTTGAATTATTCCTATAATTTTGTTAATTATCCATATAAATTAAACATAGCATTATGGCAAAATATTCTCTAAAAATAAATGGGAAAACGCAACAAATAGATGTTGACCCTTCAACGCCAATCCTTTGGGTTTTAAGAGACCATTTGAATATGACAGGTACTAAATTTGGATGCGGTATGGCTATGTGTGGTGCTTGTACCGTTCATTTAGATGGTACTGCGGTGCGTTCTTGTAGCCTCCCTGTTTCGGCTGTTGGCAAACAAGCCATTACAACCATCGAGGGACTATCTGCCGATGGTACACATCCCGTACAAAAAGCTTGGATTGAACACGACGTGGCTCAATGCGGCTACTGTCAGGCTGGTCAAATCATGAGTGCTACGGCTTTACTAAAGACCAATCCTAATCCAACCGACGAAGATATTGATAATTACATGAGTGGAAACATTTGTCGTTGTGGTACTTATTTACGTATCAAAGAGGCGATTAAGGCAGCAGCACAAAAGTAACCAACCTTAACCTTGATTAAAAATGGAAAATACCAATACACAAAACCGTCGTTCGTTTTTAAAGTCTTCCATGTTGGCAGGTGGTGGACTCATGTTGAGTTTTAGTTGGCTCGCCAATGCTCAAGCTGCCGACAAAATGGAGGCAATGAATTTGCCTGACCAATGGAATGAACTCAATGGCTATATCAAAATTACGCCCGATAATGTTATCAAAATTATTTGTCCAAACCCCGAGTTTGGTCAAAATGTCATGACTTCGCTCCCGATGATGGTAGCCGAAGAATTGGACGTAGATTGGAAAAATGTGGTCGTAGAAATGGGGCCACACGATAACGTAAAATTAGGAATGCAATTCACAGGCGGTAGTAATTCTGTAAGAATGTACTGGAAACCTTTGAGAAACGCAGGGGCTTCGGCAAGACAAATGCTTATCGAGGCGGCGGCTCAAACTTGGGGCGTACCAGCCAGTGAAATTACGACCCAAGCAGGTGTTTTGTCGCATCCAAGCGGAAAATCGGCAAAGTATGGCGAAATGGTGAGCAAGGCGGCTACTATTCCCGTTCCGAAAGAAGTACAACTAAAAACGCCAAAAGATTTTTCTATCGTTAGTCATTCAAAGAAAAATACAGAAGGAGTAAAAGTAGTTACGGGAAAACCGCTTTTTGGCATAGATTATAAAGTTGACGGAATGCTCATTGCCATGATTCAGCATCCGCCTGCTTTTGGGATGAAACTCAAATCTTTTGATGCTTCCCAAGCCTTAAAAATGCCAGGAATCAAAGACATTTTTAGTTTCAAACTCTATGACGATGGGTTTGAACAAGGTGGTTTTGATACTCGTACTTCCAACGAAATGATTGCCATTGTGGGTAAATCTACATGGGAAGTAATGAACGCTCGTAAAAAAATCAAAGCCCAATGGGAACCCACTGGCGACATCAAAGAAACCATGATGGGACGAGGGGGCAAAAGAGAAGTAACCATTCCGGGCAGGTTAGAAACCACAAGCGACCAATTGGCATTGATGGCGGAGTATGCTAAAAAACCCGCACAGCAATTAAGAAAAGATGGCGACCCAGAAACGGCTTTCAAAAATGCCGCTCTGGTGATTGAACGTACTTATAACGCTCCGTTTTTAGCCCATAATACCATGGAGCCGATGAACTTCTTCGCCCATGTTTCTGAAGATAAAGCTTTGGTAGCTGGGCCTTTACAAGCACCGGGCTGGATGGAGCCAACACTTTCAAAAATCTTGAATTTACCTGCCGATAAAATAGAGATTCAGATGACCCGTATGGGTGGTGGTTTTGGGCGTAGAGCTTATGGGCAATATATATATGAAGCGGCTCGTATCTCTCAACGCTTGAAAGCTCCTATCAAATTGATTTATACCCGTGAAGACGATATGACTTACGGCATCTATCGTCCGATGTACACGGCTACTTACCGTGCGGCTTTAGACGCAAACAAAAACCTGATTGCTTTTCACGTAAAAGGGGGCGGTATTCCCGAAAATCCTATTCATGCCAATCGTTTCCCTGCTGGTGCGGTAGATAATTACTTGGCTGAGGCTTGGGAAATTCCTTCTAATATTACCATTGGGGCTTTCCGAGCTCCTCGCTCAAACTTCAACGCTGCGGCCGAACAGTCGT
>NZ_JAYFUM010000029.1:0-101234 GCF_034929435.1 Arcicella rigui | reverse complement strand
CTTATCCATAAAAATGACAATTATTGTTCCTAAGTTATTTAAAGTTTTTTGTTGGGGCTTTGATTTTTTAAAAAATCAAAGCCCCAACAAAACTTACACAACTAAAGGGAGGGTGCCAAAATAATATTTTAATGAAGATACAATCATTTATACTTTTCTCACTTCTCTCAATTATGGCTTGCGAAAATCCAAAGAAAAAAGAAGTTCTGTTCAATGATTTTGATTTTTCCTACAATAATACATTTGAAACTTGTTTCTCAATCAAATTTACATCAGGAGACACTGTTTTTGTAAGGGAACACTGGACATCAGAGTATGATACCAAACTAAATAGTAATACCAATTATATATCAACCATCAAACATACTGACCGTATTAAGCTTGATAGCTTAATTAGAAATATTGATTTTTCTAAGGTTGACACACTTTACAATGAAGATTATGCCGATGGCATTCAATACAAATATTACATTAAAAATCAACATATTGAGAAAACGGTATTTGTACATAGTTATCATCATGTTCCAGTAGAGCTTGATAGTTTAGCCTTTTGGATATACGATTTAAAAAGTAATTTAAAGTTTAAAAAGATGAATACAGTATTGAATTTTGGAAGTGTTAGTAACTTTCTACCACCAGATCCACCACCGCCGCCTCCAATAGTATTACCTCAAAAGAGCATAATAAAGAACTAAATTTACATCCGTGGCTGTTCTCCCTAACAGTCTATTTGCCGTTGCCAGTGTCTCCACTGGCAATTTCTTTATCTTAATTATAGGAAAGAACTGTACATCCGTGGACTGGTCGGGTCGGGAGAACAGTCACGGATGTTAAATGAGAAAACAATTAGAAAATTTTATTAAGTTCTAAATAGCTGACTTTCTCGAAATAAGGGAAAAAAGGTAAGCCTTCTACATTTTTTACCACTTGTTCTAAATCTAAATCTTTGAAAATAAGGACAGCACCGTTTGTATCTGAATTGATAAAAAAGTTTTCTAAAATCCCTTCTTCTTGCCATTTCTTGATAAAAGGCATTTCCTTTTTCTTTAATTCATCAAAATCAACATCTTGATATTTGGCTGTAGTTTTGGTCGTTATTACTGCTATTCTTTTCATAATTTTTTAATGTTTTTGATAAAGAAACAAAATAAATACCTTTGACTTAATATTTAGGCTTAACAAGAAAAATGTAGATAGGCTAACATTTTAGACTAATGGAAATATGGTAGTTAGAAAGACAAAAGATTTTACTCCTGGTAATTGTCCAGTGGGATATTTTATGAATATAATCGGTGGAAAATGGAAACCGAACATTATTTATTTGATACGAACAGACAGAAATAGGTACAGCACTTTACTGAAAAATATAACAGAAATCAGTAAACAAACCTTAACCAATCAATTAAGAGAATTAGAAGCTGACGGAGTAATCGAAAGAATTATTTATCCTGAAATCCCTCCACGAGTTGAATACAAGATTACTCCCTACGGAAGTAGTTTGTTGCCAATTATTGATAGTATGTATCAATGGGCAAGACAAAATATGCCAGCAGAACTAAAAAGCTACTGTGATGATAAATAAATTATCTTAACTGAAAAATCTCTAATCAAAAATCTTTACTCAAAAAACAAAATGAAACCCTTTATCAAAATCCTATTTATCCTGCTAATCGCTTCCGTAAATTTTAAAAGTATTGCTCAAAAACAAGCGTTATTTAAACCCAAAGAAGTTTATAAATCCAAAGATTTAGTCATTACTCAGATTTCAAAAAATGCTTTTGAACATACTTCCTTTAAACAAACCAACGATTTTGGTTATGTGCCTTGTAACGGGCTTGTTGTTAGAAATAGCAATGAAGTAATTATATTCGATACGCCTACCAACAATAAAAGTTCAGGATTATTAATCAAATGGATTAAAGAAAAACTTCATTGTAAAATCAACGCCATCATTCCTACGCATTTTCATGACGATTGTCTGGGAGGATTGAAGGCTTTTGATGAAAATGGTATTCCTTCTTATGCTTATTTCAAAACCATAGCATTGGCAACAGAAAATAAGTATGTTGTGCCTAAAAATAGTTTTAGCGATTCACTTATGCTGAAAGTTGGGCATGAATACATTGTCGCAAAATTTTTCGGAGAAGGTCATACCAAAGATAATGTAGTAGGATATTTTCCGAGTGAAAAAATCATGTTTGGAGGATGTTTAATCAAAGAAGTAGGAGCAGGGAAAGGCTATTTAGGCGATGCCAATCTTGGAGAATGGTCAAACACGGTAGAAAAAATTAAAAATACCTATCCCCATTTACAAACCATTGTTCCCGGACATGGAGTGTTTGGAAATACCGCTTTGTTGGATTATACCATTCAGTTGTTTAAGAATCAGTAAATGAATCGACTTCTGGTTAAAGCGTTAGTTATACCTTTTTAAAAAATTGACAATAAAATACGGTAATGAAAACTTGGAAATTCTTATTGATGGTAACTATTTTGGGTCTGGTAATTTCTTTTGAAAGTGAAACCATTGCTCAAAGTAAAGAAAACACTAAGCCAAAAATATCTTTTACTTTCGACGATGGACAGATTATTGATATTGGGAAATACAAATTAAAAATGTGGAATGAATTGTTGCTCAATAATTTAAAAAAGCACAATTTAAAAGCTATTTTGTTTTCGTCAGGAGCTAATAAAGGAAATGAAAAAGGAAAATATCTGTTAAATTCTTGGAACAATGCTGGTCATTTAATTGCTAATCATACCTTTTCTCATGTGAATTTTAATAGCAAAAACACCAGTTTGGAAAGCTTTGAAGCTGAACTAATCCAAAATGATTTGATAATAAAACAATACTCAAATTTCTATCCATATTTTAGATTTCCATACTTGAAAGAGGGAAATACAAAAGAAAAAGTGGAAGGATTTAGAGCATTTATGAAGCAAAAAAAGTATAAAAATGGACATGTTTCGATTGATGCTTCGGACTGGTATGTTGATAGTCGGCTTGTAAAAAGACTTAAAGAAAATCCAGATGCTGATATAAATGGTTTTAAGAATTACTATTTAAACCATTTGCTAAATCGGGCATCGTTTTACGATTCTTTAGCCTTTCAACTGACTAATAGACGAATCAATCATGTAATATTATTACACCATAATTTAGCAGCGGCTTTATTCTTGGATGATTTGGTTAAACACTTTGAAGCCAATGGATGGGAAGTGATGGATGTAGATAAAGCATATAATGACCCAATATATAATGAAGTGCCTAACAACATTCCTGCTGGAGAAAGTTTGATTTGGGCATTAGCCAAACAATCAGGAAAGTTTGAAAAAGTATTACGCTACCCAGCAGAAGACGGTGATTATGAAAAACCATTTATGGACGCATTAGGGCTTTAATAGTTTGACAATGGCTCAAAACCCTAAAAAAGCTAAATTCAAAACTGCAATAAATTATTTGTAAATTTGCCTCATAATTTTTTACTAAAAAGATGAATGCGAAATATGTAAACCCGTTTACGGACTTTGGTTTTAAAAAAATATTTGGCGAAGAAGCAAGCAAACCGATGCTTATCGACTTCTTGACTAATTTATTGCCTGAAACTAATATCGTTGACTTGACTTTCAAGGACAAAGATAAACTTGGGCAGACAGAAAATGACCGAAAAGTAATTTACGATATCTATTGTGAAAATAGTTTAGGGGAAAAAATAATTGTTGAGCTTCAAAAAGCTAAACAAAACTACTTCAAGGATAGAACGGTCTATTATGCTACATTTCCCATTCAAGAACAAGCAGAAAAAGGAGACTGGAATTACCAACTAAAATATGTTTACTGTGTTGGAATTTTGGATTTTAGATTTGATGAAAAAGTAAAATTAGGTGAAGGAGAAGTAATTCATGTGGTTCAACTAAAAGACCAGAATAATAAAGTTTTTTATGAAAAGTTGAAATTTGTCTATTTAGAAATGCCCCATTTTATCAAAGATGAATCTGAGCTTACTACAAGATTAGATAAGTGGTTGTATTTCATAAGGCATTTAGAAAATTTCCAGTACATTCCAGAAATATTTAAAGACGATGTATTTATACAGGCTTTTGAAAAAGCCGAAATTGCCAAGTACAGTGAAGATGAACGTCATGATTATGAACAGAGCTTGAAAGTTTACCGAGATTTAAAAGGTGTAATTGATACAGCTTTTGATAATGGACAAGTTCAAAGAACGCTTGAAATTGCAAAAACAGGTAAACTTATGGGGCTATCAATGGAGGACTTAATCAAGCTAACGGGTTTAACGAGGAATGAAATAGAAAACTTGTAATATAAATTTTGGCTTGCCATTGATGCTATGACAAACTAAATTGTTATAGCATCAATGGCTAAAATCAAACCTCAACAATAGCCCAAAACTTTATAAACCATATACCCTAAAACTTCATGAATCAATAAATAGGCATCATAATAAGAGGCTTCGTTGGGAACGAGTAAACTGTTGATGGTGAATGTTCTCGCTCTTGAATGAAAGGCTGTACTGAACCCTTGACAATGAATACCTGCTTTTTCAAAACAACCTAAAGCTCTTTTTAAATGAAAAGCGGAGGTAAATAATAAGTATTTATTGCCAAATGTTGGGTTTTTGCGTAGGACTTCTGCTGTATAAATGGCATTTTCACGAGTATTGCGAGCTTTTCTTTCTAAAATAATATCTTCTTTTTTTACGCCTAATTCTTCTAAAAGTTGAGCTGTTTTTAAAGTCTCATCCGAGGCATCACTTCTGAATAATTTAATGGAAGTATTTCCGCCCGAAATCAATATTTTTTTCAATTTACCTTGTTTGTACAAACGTAAAGGTTGGATAAAACGGTCGGCGGTTTTGTCGGTGAAAATTTGGGCTTCTGTTCCTTCTTTGTTACTTATCATACCGCCCGTTAGGATAATACCTACATCGTATTTTTCTACGATACTTTCTGGTGTCGTTGCGGGTACTTCCCACAACAAAAAACCTTCGTTGACTAAAAAGTCGTTTCCAAAAAGAAAAATTATCACTAAAGTACTTTTCAGAAGTCTTTGCTTCAATACTGGATTTTTGGTGAGCAAAGCCCAAACAACCATAGCAATAGTAATGGGCAAAGGCATCAGTACATAAAAAAGTACTTTTGAGAGTAAGTAAAACATGGTTGTCGGGCTAAAATTTGAGCTTTTTCAAGTGAAAACAATGGAATGCTGAAAGCATTTTTGAAAGATAAATCATCAAGAAGGAATTATCAAAATATTCACAGATTAAAAATACTTTTACTTACGGCTTGCATAAAGTAACTTTGAAATTCAGATTCAATCATAATACCGCCAAAGGTCTGTCGTTGCAGATAAAAACTCAGCATTAAATTTTCAAACAATGAAAAAAAATACAGCTTTTTTACTCCTAACTTTATTGTCACTTTTCTCGAATCAGTTGTTGGCTCAAGGTTTTTCTATCAAAGGAAAAATTACTGGTTTGAAAGATACTACGGTTTTTTTAGCACATTATTTTGGTTATAATCAGCAGGTTATCAAAGATACGGCTCAGGTTGATGCAAAAGGTAATTTTGTTTTTCAAGGTGACAAGAAATTGCCAGAAGGTTTGTACTTAGTTTCTTTGCCAAAAGGAAGATATTTTGATTTAATTATTGGAAATCAAGAGTTTTCATTTGAAACTGATACGTCAAATCTTATCAAAAAAATGAAAGTGACGGGTTCTAAAGAAAATGAAAATTTCTTCGCTTTTCAACAAGGAATGTCGAAACATTTTGACGAAATGAAAGCTTTGGAAGCAGAGTATAAGCAAAAGAAATCACCCGCTTTGGAAGCTCAACTAAAGAAAGTACAAGCCGAAACGATGGATTTTCAGAAAAACTGGCTTAAAAATAACGAAAACCTTTTTGCAGGAAAACTCATCAAAGCTTCGCAAGAACCAGAAATTCCAGCCTTCAATCGCCCCGTAAAAACTAAAGTAGATTCTTCGGCTTTGTATCAGTATCAATACAATTATTACAAATCGCATTTTTGGGATCAAATAGATTTAGGCGACGACCGTATGATGCGTACTCCATTTTTACAAAAGAAATTAGAAAGATATTTTAATGATTTAACCGTACAAACTTCCGACTCTATCAATAAAGAAGCTGATTTCGTACTTTCAAAAGCAACCGCTCGTGATGTACGTAGATATGTGATTTACAAGATTTCGAGCCAGTACGAAAACCCTAAAATCTTGGGAACAGACGGTGCTTTTGTTCACATGGCAGAGAAATATTATATCGGCGAACCTTCTTTGTGGGATACTTCTACGGTAAGAAGAATGAAAGAAAGAGTGGCGATACTTAAACCACTTTTGATTGGAAAAGTAGTACCCAATATGTACTTGACGGATACTTTAGGAAGAGAGATACTTTTACCAAAAATTGCGGCAGATTATACAGTTTTATTTATTTATGACCCGGAATGTGGGCATTGCCGAGAGTCTGCACCAAAATTGATGAAAGCGTACCAGAGTATGAAAGCCAAAAACGTAAAAATCGTGGCGGCTTCGATAGATAGAACGCCTTCGAGATGGAAAAGTTTTATTCAAGAATTTAAGTTGCAAGAAATCATTAATGGGATAGATATTCACAAGAATCCGCAAACGGGCAAAGATGAGTATTATACCGATTTTAAGAATAGTTTTGACGTGTATGCTACGCCA
Organism: Arcicella rigui; assembly: GCF_034929435.1. NCBI lineage: Bacteria > Pseudomonadati > Bacteroidota > Cytophagia > Cytophagales > Flectobacillaceae > Arcicella > Arcicella rigui. Next base: position 94,509 of record NZ_JAYFUM010000029.1, on the reverse strand, counting down.
GTGATTTATATTTTAGACAAAGACAAAAAGATAATCGCCAAACGTTTGCCTGTTGAACAGATTGAAGATTTTATAGATTTTCATAAGCGACAAACTTTGAAAAAATAATAATCAACCAACAGAGTTGGCTACAGTAACAGGATTTTTGAATGAGATATTTTATAGAATGTTCCTACAAAGGAACAAATTATTGCGGTTGGCAAGCACAGGAAAATGCAAAGACGGTTCAAGGTGAAATTGAAAAAGTACTGAGTATTTTACTGAGAAAGAATATAGAAATTACAGGTAGTAGCCGCACCGATGCAGGCGTACACGCCAAACATCAAGTAGCACATTTTGATGTAGAAACGGCTATTGCTAATCCAGAAAATACGGTGTATCGGATGAATAAAATGTTGCCCTTTGATATTTCTATTTTATCCATTTATCCTGTGGCAGACGATTATCATTCTCGTTTTGAAGCCACTTCCCGAAAATACGAGTATCATATTTCACGCAAGAAAAGTCCTTTTTTAAAAGATTTATGTTATGAATTTACGCCAGATTTGAACATAGAAGCCATGAATGAAGCCTGTAAATACTTTTTTCAATACATAGATTTTGAGTGTTTTAGTAAATTGCATTCACAAGTATTTACTTTTAATTGTACCATCATGGAAGCAAGATGGGAGCAGAGAGAAAACGGTATTTTAGTTTTTCATATTAAATCTAACCGATTTTTGAGAGGCATGGTTAGAGCCATCGTGGGTACACTCTTAGAAGTAGGGCTTGGCAAAATTAGCGTAACAGATTTCGAGAAAATCATTCAATCAAAAAACCGCCAAAAAGCAGGCGGAGCTGCCCCAGCTCATGGATTGTTTTTGATGGAAGTTAATTATTGAGGTGGACTAAAATAGATAAGTAATATTGGATTTTACTCGATGGCATGACTCAGTTCATGCCATCGGTGTATATATTGGTATTAGTTTTTTCTTGTTTTGTTTCTTAACTCTTGTATTTGTTCTATTGATAAACCTGTATCTTCGGCAATCTCTTCATTTGTTAAGCGGCGTTTAATAAGCTTTTTTGCAATTTCAATCTCTCGTTCTTCCACTGCCGTTTCCAAAGCACTTTTCATACCCCAATATTGAATAAGGTTTTCTTCGTAAATAGCTCTTTGTTCGACACTTAAATTAGCTAATTCCGCTGTTCCAAAGGCTTTTTGAAAAATTGGCTCGTTGAGGATGTTCGGGATGTGGTCAAAACTTTCTAAGTTTTTTAGAAAGTAGCACCACTTGTCGAATTTAGTCGCTAATTCGTTTTCTTTTTTGTTGAACAAAGGCATTTGCAAAAACTTGAAATGCAATTTATCAAAAAATATATCTCCGTCTTGGTCTTTCAAAGAAACATCACGTCTAAACTTGCGTATTTCTTCTGCTTCATCATATTCAAAATCCAGAATAGCCACAAAATAAATGGGTTCTAATCTAAAATTCCATTCACCTTGTTGTGCTTGTTCTCGAATTGGAAAGGTTACGTAAAACAAACTTCTATCTTTGAAGTATTTTACCTTAGCCTTTTGCATTTCAACGATAAATTTTTCGCCCGAAAGGGCTTTACAATGAATATCAAAAATGGCTTTTCTTTCTGTTGAAAAGTCTGCTAAATTTTCGGGATTACGAAAATTTAGGTCTGCAATTTGGTGATGTGGGGGGAGAAGCTGGTTCAAGAAATCAATGAGCAAGTCTTTGTTACCTTCCTCACCAAAGAGTTTTTTAAAACCAAAATCAGTATATGGATTGATGTACTTTGCCATTGTTATTTTTTGGGGCAATTTACAAAACTTCAATAGTATTATTCACTTTATTCAAGGGTATCTTCAAGAAAAAATACAGACCAATTGGTTATTTTCTGTATCATTCTCTCCAAAAATTCCCATCCAAGGCTGGTCTCCTGACCAGCCTCAGAAGTAATTGCTGGCGTTTTGTCAATTATCTTTTATGTCAGTGTCAGCAGTGTTATTGGTTGTTTGCTTTCTAAATATCTCAATGAAGTAACCAATTTGTAAAAAGTCTCTGCCTGTTTCATCATTTATTTTGTAGTCAAATTGGTGTAAATAGCCTAATTGCAAAGTTGTGGTTTTACTTGGTTTGTAATTTAAAGCCAATACTAATCTGTTCCTTTCAAAATAAGGTTCATTGTCTGTGAAAAACAGTTCATTAGTGGCACTAATTTGAAAAGGTTTATAATCCTTGTTTTCTTTCCCAAAAGGATAAGATAAGCCAAGTCTGTATCTAAATCTATTTCGATAGCCATTGCTTGTAAACCTAAATTCCGCTCTATATCGTTGCTCAATTTTCAATTTACCTATTGATTGATACACTACCATTTGTGGCCAAATTCTAAATTCATCATTATTTTTTGGCACAACAAAATCGCCACCTTCTTTATAAGTTTGATAACTTCCAGTACCGATGCTTAATGCTAAATTTTTATGTGCTTTGAAATTAAGGCCCCCTTTATATTCATAGTAATGGAAATCGTCATAGAATTTTAATGACCGTAATTGAGCTTCTCCAAACACACTCCATTTACTGTTTACAGCGTATTTCACGTTTAGGATGTTCCAACTGCCGAGGTCAAATTTTTGGGCAAAAGTATTGCCGATAGAAAGGTAAATTGTAAGTGCTGATAAGGTTAATATTTTCATTTAAATAAACTTCTATTTATCGCTTTTGTGGCTAAAAAGAGAAAATCATGAACAAAAAAATGCAAGAATGCTATTGTAAAGCTTTCATTATTTACTGTTTTGGCTGTACAAATAAATAATTTAATTCAATAACTACTCTCTCGTATTAATAGTTTTTATGCATTTGCTTGATTGAAGAATATTAGTAAATGTAAATTGTACTTGACCTATTTTGCATCCAATGTTACTGATGGCATGACTCAAAGTTATTTGAGTATTGTTCCATTTGTTAAACTTGGAGTAGAGAGGGAAATTGAGCGAGACGCTCATTTTGTTTTAGGTCTTAGGAAAACCTAAGACCAGTTGCAGTTATTTTATCCTTCATTTTTATTGAACAATTTTCGACCGTTTAAACCTATTAGTATAATTGAAACGATTAGAGGCCAAACCCAAATAATCCATCCTTCAAATTCTTCTATACTGAAAACCCAAGTCCACGCTCGTTTTCTGCCTGTGATTGTTGTAAATGTCACAGAACCAATAATCCCAAGAACCAATAATATAAATTTCAACTGGTACTTGTTTTCAAGTTTAGGTAGCAATGAAAATAATAAACCAAGATAGCCGCAAATACCAAATATCATTGATAAAACCATAGAGATTTCGACTAATTCTAAGGACAAGTTTATAATTAGGTCAGGCAAAAAAAGAAAGGTCAATCCTAATAGGAAAGTTGCAGGTAACAAACCAGAAAGAATAAAAATATTTTTAAAATATGTTTTCATTGCTTGTTGAATTTAGTGAGAATTATAGGTGTCAACATCAATAAAATTAGTCTTGCCGAAATTGCTGTCACGATTCAGTTTTCTTTGGAGTTTTCTCCAACGAATTGAGCGTTAGTAACAAACAAATGTAGTAGAATGCAAAGTAACGAGTTGCTTACGCCCGTGTTGTTGGTCTTGGCGACCCCGTGAAAACACCAACAACAGCGAAAATAAAACCTAAGACCAGTTGCAGTTTAATTATTGGCGACCTTTTTTTTCTTATGACCAACCATTTCCGTTTGAACACGTTTCTATGCAATGAATTGAGTTTCGTTCAAACTCTTCTCCGAATTTTTCTTCATATTGTTGATATGCTGAAAATCCAAATAATTCAGCTTCTAAGTCCATTGTTGCTTTGGAAGGTTCTTTGTCAATCATATCATAATATTCCTTACCCATTCCAAGTATAAAACATCTGCAATATAAAAAACCATCATCCGAACCGTCTGTATATTCATGAACGTCCTCCCTATCAATATTATAAAGCTTTTCTTCTAAAATGTGTATAAATGCAGTCAAGTCTTCTTTGCTTAGTTTTAGAAGTCTTTTATCATAATTTTCAAGGATTGTTTCTGAAAGTTCCTCACTTAGTTCTGCAAGTAAATCTTCTTCATTTCTTATCAGAGCCTTTGCTCTTTTCTTATTTAAACTTGGCGAGTCAGCCCAAGAGGATTCAATGATTTCCCAAAAAACAGTTTCGTTCATAAGTATATAGTTTTGTGTTGTATCAGTAACTTGATAGTAATCTTTACTAATTTTTTCTCGTAACAGTTTTTCAATTTCTTTCATACATTCCGTATTATCAGGAAATAACACCATTCTTGTAGTCAGAGACTTCATTTTATTATTGTTCCATTTGTTAAACTTGGAATAGCGACGGAAGTACTACTTTGTTTATGATTTAAAAGTCTCATTTACTTTCCCATTTTCAATTCTAACAAATATTTCTACCATTAAGTCATTAATAAGCATTGAAAACTCACTTAGATTGTCATTCTTAATCGGAATTGAAATTTCACCGTGAGCAATACTATTTCTAAAATGTAATAATTTTTTTAGTTTTTTTTCATAAGTCCCTTTAGGTAATTTTAATAGGTTGAATCTTTCAAGAATTTCATTAATTGTTTCAAAATCAACGTTAGATTTTGTTGGAATTTTTTTGGGTATTGTAAATTTATCTTTTGATTTCTTTTGATAAAACTCTATAAACTCTTTCTTTTTTGCAAAACTCATTCTTGGGTTTTCTAATGCTAACTTATCTTCAGTTGAAAATGAATGTGTAAACAAATTAATATGAATATCAGTTGGGTTTAATTCTAAACTATTAATGTAATCAATATATAGTTCAAAACTTTTTTTTACAAATCCTTCCCATAGAGCATATATAGACGGGACAGCATATTTAGTCAATAATTCTGAATGATGACTAAAAAGACGATACCTTACAGGAATGGTTTTTAAAGATGACAATTCTGCCATTCTCCATTCAATATCTAATTTTATATCGTTAGTAAACATATCCTATATATTTCCGAAAATTTGCTTGGCAAATTCAAGTCTTTTTTTAACTCTCATAACAGAATTGTTACCACCTGAACGCACTAATTTTTGATAGACATTATCGTTTTTAATTTCTTCAATTTTACTTTGAATTACTACTGGTTTAGCACTCCCGTAAAAATGAATGTTCTTTGAAATTCCTTGCATTGTTGTATCATAAATTGCTGTTGAAAATTCATTATTTTTGCTTCTGAAAATTTTGTAGGACAAGGGCGAAAGTATAGATACCGTTTTGTTAAATATTTGTCTATATTGAGTATAATTGAAATTTTTATTTTCTGCTGATTCTTTCATAAACATTGTCATATGCTGTGCTATGCTATTTTTTACAGTTTGGTGATTATATAGAGACATAAAACGTAAAACAAGTTCTTCCAAATACAACTCGCTTATTTGTTTTTCGCTTATGTTTATCAGGTTTATAAAATCTTTATTTGATGCTAGTTCTTTTAAGAAGTCATTGAAAGTTGATGAAATCTCCCTAAAGAGAGAATTTCTAATTTCTTGGTTAGTAAGAGGTGAGCCACCAGTATTTAGACGGTTAAATAATTCAAATCTTAGGTCATATTGGCTATTCCATTTTATTATTTCTACCCTGCAAGATGACCGTTTAATATTTAACAAAATTTTATTTGGTAAAGTATTACTGTCATATCCTTCCAAACTTTTTATTAAATCGCCATCACTAAGAATCCAATTATTTTTCTCTGGCATTGTTCTTAAATCTCCAAAAAAGGATAAAATTGTTGATAGTCTTTGAAGTCCATCAACAAGTTCCCATCTACCATTACTGTCTTCTGCTACAAAAATTGGTGGAATTGGAATACCAATAATAATTGATTCAATAAATCTCGTTTTTTGGTAATCTGTCCATCTGTAAAGTCTTTGAAAATCAGGATTAATTATTATTTCTTGCCTATCATACATACTCATAATTTCTCCAAATGACATATCAAGTTTATCTGTTTGTAGAGTATTTCTTCCTGTTTCAATGTCCTTTAGTAAAGTTTCTTCTGTTTGTCTCATTATATTTAATGTTGTCGTTTTGTGTTAGAATAACTGCCAATGTTCGTATTGGCGAAGTAGTTAACGTAGCTGTTTATTTCGCCAATATATGTTAGGCGAAGTATTTTTACGAAAGATTTGTCGTACTTTTTACTGCATTTCACCTTACGGTTGGGTATTGCCGAAGGCGGGGGGGGGGGTAGCACACATATCCAATCGAAGCTGTTCCACCCCGCTTTTGGTAATACCATGTTGTGTGTAGTTTTTATTTTATTTCAGAAACAAATTCAACTTTGTCAGCTATTTTATAATCTGAAGTTTTAGGGTTTGTCTTAGTTTCTGGATGAATAATTTTGTCAAAACCATCAAGACTCATTGATTTATTATTTTTATTAGTAAGAAGTTTATTTATATCTTCTGCAACCTTCGGAATTAAAATTGAAGCATCAAAAGTTTGTAAAGTGAAAAGACTTTTTCTCATAAAGTCTTCAGTTTGATTATAAATTTTAGTGTCACCTTGTACTTGATAATTAAGTCCAGCCTGAATATTCCCTTCTTTAAATAGTCGAGAGGTTAATTGATTGACATTAACTTTCCAAACATATTCTACTGTATATCCCTGTGAAATTAGCATTTTAGAAATAGAATTAATTCTGGTATATAAATCCAAATTATCAAAAACATTTGGGGCTTCTAATGAGTAATTTTTAGTTAAAACAACTTCTAAAAGATTTTTATTTGACACCTTACTATTGAAAATACCTAAAAATTTTGCTTGACTTACATCTTCTTTTGTGTGCATTTTTTGGTATATTATTTCACCTTTTTCTATTCTAGTTATACCTTTAATATCTGAAGAAATGAGTTTAAAAACTTTAAACTCATTAGGTTTTTCCTTTTTAAAATAAATCAAAGACCCGACATAATCATAAGGGTCATAATCTTCATTATATGTTATTACGTTTGCAGTTTTAAAGAACTCTTCAGCTTTTTGCAATTCTTTGTCTGCTGTTTGTGCATTGGCTAGCATTGAAGAAACCAAATACATTAAAAGAATAATTTTTTTCATATTGATTGGTTTTAAAATTTCACACAACTCGCTAATATATAAAAGTTTTGTAGTATTTTTTTAGTGTTATTACTATTTTTTGTTGTACTATTGGTATCGTACATTTTGTATTGTTAAAAATTTTATTCTCTAATCTACCCATTCCCAAATACAATCAAAAATATTCAATCCACTAATCACAAAAAACTTATTATACGGTAAGTTTTCTTGTTATAATACAAATCATGGGAGTAATAAATTGATTATTGCTAAAAGCAAAGTGTGCATAGGTAGTAGCATTTTGTGCATGAGCAGTAGCAAAATGTGCATAGGCAGTAGCAGTGTGTGCATGAGCAGTAGTAAAGTGTGCATAGGCAGTGGCAGTGTGTGTATTAGCACTAGTAAAGTGTGCATAGGCAGTAGCAAAGTGTGCATAGCCAGTTGCAATGTGTGCATGAGTAGTAGCAAAGTGTGAATAGCCAGTAGATTTGTGTGCATAGGCAGTAGCAAAGCGTGCATAGCTTGTAGCATGTTGTGCATAAGCAGTGGCAACTTATGTACTCAAGGCATGACTTTGAGCCATGCCTTGAGTTTTATATTATTTACCAATACAAAACTTAGAAAATATATTAGCTAATAAATCATCAGTAGTAATTTGTCCTGTGATTTCGCCTAAGTGGTGGAGGGCAAAACGGATGTCTTGGGCAAGGAAATCGCCTGTGATGCTTTGGTCTAAACCTTGCAAAACGTTTTCTAATGCACCGTTGGTTTGTAATAAATGTTGATAATGGCGGAGGTTTGTCACCACAGTATCGCCTGCTTTTATTTCTTTGGTTTTTACTTTTCTGACCAAAGTATCTTTTAACACATCAATATTTTTGTTTTCTGAGGCAGAAATCCAAAGAATAGCTGGATAAGTAGCTTCAAATTCGGCTTTTTGTGTAGCGGATAATTTATCTACTTTGTTACCGACCAAAATATACGGTGCGTTAAATTCCGTAATTTGTTGAGCAATTTCAGTAAGTTGAATTTCGGAAGCATCAAACAAATAGACAATCAAACTGGCTTTGTCCATTTGTTGTAAAGTACGTTCTACGCCAATCGCCTCGATGGTATCGGTAGTTTTGCGTAAACCTGCGGTGTCAATTAATCTGAAACGAATGCCTTCGATAAATAATTCATCTTCAATCACATCACGAGTTGTGCCTGCGATGTCTGAAACAATGGCTTTTTCTTCATTCAATAAACGATTCAATAAAGTAGATTTTCCTGCATTGGGTTTCCCTGCAATGACAGTCGGCACGCCATTTTTGATAACATTCCCCATTTCAAAACTATCAATCAATGGAATGAGTACTTGTTGAATTTTAAAGATTAATTGACGTAAATCGTCACGGTCGGCAAATTCTACATCTTCTTCGCCAAAGTCTAATTCCAATTCTATCAAAGAAGCAAAGTGAATCAAAGCTTCACGAAGTTGTGCGATTTGCTTAGAAAATCCTCCTCTGATTTGATTAATAGCCGTTTGGTGAGACGCTTCTGAATCGGAAGCAATTAAGTCGGCAACGGCTTCTGCTTGGGCAAGGTCTAATTGTCCATTCAAAAAGGCACGCTGAGTAAATTCTCCCGGATTTGCCAATCTTGCTCCTTCACGAAGGATTAATTTCAAGATTTTTTGAATGATAAAATCCGAACCGTGACAAGAAATTTCGATGGTATTTTCACGAGTATAAGAAGAAGGAGCTTTGAAAAGCGAAACCAGTACTTCGTCGATAATCGTTTGGTTATCTCTGATTGTCCCGAAATGAATGGTATGTGAAGCTTGTTTTTCAAGGTTTTTACCTTTGAAAATTCTATTAACAATCGGAAAAGTTTCTGGCCCAGAAACACGAATTACGCCGATTGCTCCAATGCCTTGCGGAGTAGCTAAAGCACAAATTGTATCTTGATTAAACATGAATTTGTAACACGATTTGATTTTGCGACCGCTCGCAATCGTGGTTTGAGTTGAACATTTGAGCCGATTGCGAGAAGTCGCTTCGTGCCAAATCGTATTACAAATTTAAAACAAATCCTTCAATTTCATGGCAACACCCATATCGCCAGTGATTTTTAGTTTGCCAAACATAAAAGCAGTCATCGGATTCAAATCGCCAGACATTAATCCTTGCAAATCTTTTAGGCTAACGCCAATGGTACAATCTGCTGCATCGTCGGCATTACTTACTTTGCCATCTCCGCTGATAAAAATACTTCCTGCATCCGTCGCAAATTTAATAGATGAGCCTAAACCACCTTTGGCAGCCGCCAAAGCGGTAATTTTTTGTGTTAATTCTTCAAAAGTCATGTTTATTAATTTTTATAAAATTTCACTTCATTGTTTTCAATAGGGCTGGGCTTAAAGATAATAATAACCAAATATTATTTAGCTAAAGACCTCACCCCCAACCCCCTCTCCTGCTGAGAGGGGGCTTTTTTGTTCCTAAAGCTCCCCTCTCAGCAGGAGAGGGGTCGGGGGTGAGGTTGAACGCAGAAAAATATTTGTTCTTGCTCAAGGCTTACAGCTCACAGCTGATGACTGAAAGCTGAAAGCTCATAGCTCACAGCTAATTTACGAAATCGTTTCCTTAAATACTCTCAAAGTAGCTTCCCAAGCTTTTTGGGCTACTTCTGCATTATAACGAGTAGGAGCGGTGTCGTTGTTGAAAGCGTGTTGTGCCCCTTCATATATATAAAGTTCGTATTTTGTACCAGCCGCTTTTAGGGCAGCTTCGTAAGCAGGAATGCCTGCATTGATGCGTTCGTCTAAGCCTCCGTAATGTAATAAAACTTTTGCTTTGATTTTCGGTACATCCACCGCTTCAGGTTGGCGACCGTAATACGCTACTGCTGAATTGAGCGTTGGCGAATTAACAGCCAATTGATTAGCTAAAGCACCGCCCCAACAAAAACCTACGCAACTGGTTTTGCCATTACTTTTGGGTAAAGATTTTAAGTAGTCTAATCCCTTCAAGAAATTATTGATATTTTTCTGAGCGTCGATTTTACTAAATAAATTTCTTGCTTCATCTTCGTTTGCTGGAGTGCCGCCAAAAGGTGAAAGAGCATCTACCGCCAAAGCATAATAACCTGCTTTTGCCACTCGGCGAGCTACGTCTTTGATGTGTGGATTGAGTCCACGGTTTTCGTGAATGACAATCACTGCTCCAATTTTTCCTTTTATTTTTTTAGGTTGTGCCAAATACGCTTTAACCGTAGTTCCGTCGCCTTCGTAACTAACGTCGGATAATACTAAATCTTCATCATTTTCTTGAATAGTCGTTGCGTTGGCGTAATTGACTTCCAACATAGGCAAAACAGACATTGCCGCCACAGTACTTCCTGTTAATTTAACAAGACGTTTGATGAAATCTTCACGGCTCAAAGGCTTATGAGTATATTCATCGAAAAGGTTAATAATTTCCTGATTCATAGCGATTGTTTTAAGGTTTGAATTGAAAGGAACGTGAATATAATTTATTTATTCAAGATTAGTGAAGCAAGAAAGCTGAATTAGCTGAATGGAGAATGAAAAGTTATGTGCGACGGCTATTGTGAGACAATCAACCTCACCCCCAACCCCTCTCCTGCTGAGAGGGGAGCTTTAGGAACAAAAAAGCCCCCTCTTTGCAGGAGAGGGGGTTGGGGGTGAGGCGACCGACGCTCGGTCTTTCGCAGAATGATATTTGGTCTCGGAAGCTTTCTGGACAACCTCTCAAGTCAAAAAATTATTCTTTCACAAATTTCTTTACAAACTGTTTGTCGCCTTGTGTGATATTCAACAAGTAAGTGCCTTGTGGAAGTTTCTGTACATCAATGGCATGAACCTTTTCCATTACTTTTGATTCATTTTCTAAAACAGTTTTTCCTAATAAATCATTGATTTTTAAGGTGATATTTCCTTTTTGAAGACTGTTTAGTTCAACATTCAATTGCTCTTTACTTGGGTTGGGATATATTTTAATACCTTCTTCTACTTCGCTTTCGTTGGCTAAAATTCTTTGTTCAGACAATTGCCAAGTAACTAAATTAGCTTCTGGTTTGGGAAATGGCGAAGTACTTAGGATATGAAACTGCCCTGCACTCAAAGTATATTTTGTTTTTAAATCCGAAACGGTAATTTCTGAATTACTAAAGAAATCGTACCATTTGCCCGTAATGGGGAAAATATCCGCAGAAGAATGTTCTTCAAAATCAAAATTTCCGACTACAATTACTTTCTGATTTGAAGCATTTAAAATAATTTTCTTTACAATTCCACCTAAATCTGTTTCAAAATCAGCAGTTTTAAAAACTGCCTGCGTGGTTTTTAGCTTAATTAATTCAGCATAAACTTTTGATAATTTTAGGCGGTCGGGGTCGTCTTTGTATTGCCAACGAATGGGTTTGCGTCCAGTTCTACCATTTTCGTTGATTGAAACATCATAGCCTAACTCTCCGAATTGCCAAATCATTTTTGGCCCGGGAACAGCGAAAAATAATGCCGCTGCCGTTTTCATTCTTTCTAATACAATCGGTAGTGATTTTCCACTTTGTAAGGCTTCATAAGCTACTCTTTCTTCATCGTGACTTTCCATGTAGCCAATTGCTCCAGCGTTTTTCATGCCACGAGCTTTGTACGAAAGTCTTGTGATGTCGCTTCCATTGCCTTTCACAGCATTTTTGAAATCGCCATTGTGATTTGCCCAAACCATCATACCCAAATCTGTAAAGGCTTGTTCTTCTTTATCTTCCGAAAACAATTCTAAAATAAAGTAAGCATCTTTATCAAATGAGCGAATATGATTATAATAGTTTTTGATATTATCTACTCGGCTTTGGTCGTAAAGTCTAAAGAAACTATCATTTGAAGAATTGGTTTGGGTAAAACCTTTTGCCAAATCAACTCGGTAGCCGTCAATTTGATACTCTTTCAACCAATGTTCGTTCGCACGATTTACATAATTTCTGGTAGCTGTACTTTCGTGATTAAAATCAAAAAATACACTGAAAGGGTGAGTGGCTTGCTGATTGAAAAACGGAGAATCTGCCGAAGGTTGCGAGCCGTCCCAATACATTTTTACATAAGGAAATTCGTAATCTGCCTGATTGAAAACAATATCTAATACTACCGCAATGCCGTTTTCATGGCAAGTATCAATGAATTTTTTCAAATCATCTTTTGTACCATAGGCTTTGTCGGGAGCGAAGTAATAAATCGGATTATATCCCCAAGAATCATTTCCTGTAAATTCAGAAACAGGCATTAATTCAATGCAATTGATGCCCAAAGATTTTAAGTACGGCAGGCGATTCAAGGCATTTTTGTAAGTACCATCGCTGTCGAAATCTCTCAAGTGAAGTTCATACACCACTAAATTATCCTGAGCAGGACGCTTGAAATTTGTTGTTTTCCAAGTATAAGTACTTTGTCCTGTTTGAAAAACAGAGGCAATCGTCTTTACTGTCGAAGGCAAAGATTTTAAATTCGGATAAGTACTGCTTGGAATGTAGCTGTCATTATTCGGGTCGAGGATTTTTTCAGCGTAAGGGTCGCCTACGGGCAAAGTACCATTTACTAAATATTGAAAAGCGTACTCTTGTCCTTTGGTGAGTCCGTCCAATTCAATCCAGTAGCGTTCGCCGTCGGGTGTACGTTTCATCAAATATTTTGAACTGTATTCCCATTGGTTGAAATCTCCGATGAGATAAACAAAATCTTTTTTCGGAGCAAAAAGTACTAAACTTACTTTGGTATCTGAAATATAATTAATGCCATCTTTCAATCCTGTTGGCAAGGCTTCAATCGTTGGGTTGGGTCTCACAGTTACAATAAATTCTTCCGAAGCGGTTTCGGTAGCAGTGGTTGCGGTAATTTTTACAGTTTGTGTTTCTCCTGAGTTTTTCGGAATCACAAGAGTATATTTTAAAGAATCTTTATCTGTTTGCGTCAGTACATTTGTGCCGTTGATGCTCAAGCTCAAATTAGCTTTTTGTGAAGCAACCGCCAATACTGGAATGGTACTCGCAGCGGCAGCAAAGAACTTTTTTTCTTGCGGTTGTAAAAAAGTAACGTTCAGTTTGGTATCGTAAAGCGTAATGATAAAGTCTTCGGTTTGAGCTTTCCCGTCACCACTTTTGAGCAGTACCCCCATTTTTTTTATTGGAAACGAAGCAGGCACGGCAAAGTAATCTCTTGGCTTTAGTTTAATACTCCATTGGTCGTTTCCTAACGAAGTCATTTTACCTTTTTCAAAAGGAACGGCGAAATTAGTTTGTCCAGCAGGCTGAAACTGAAAGGCATCTCCCGTGTCCGAAGCTCCAGCTCCCGACCACAAATATACATCTGAGGTTTTTCCCAAAAGCCCTTTTGCTCGTGCATCTTTGGCAAGTTTGAGGTCGAAAGTAATGGTAATTTCTTGGTCGCCACTCGGAAGAGCAGGCGTTGTTTTTACAGCTTGCCCAAGTACGGAAAACCCAATCGACCAGCAAAGGACGAATAATAATAAAAGTTTTTTCATATTGTTTAAGAAAGGTTGGTTAATGGAAAATCGAAGATAGAATAATTAGCCCAAACCTTCGGTAGAGTGCTATACAGGTATAAGTACAAGTGTTGAATGTTGAATGAAGAGTTTTGGATTTAAGTAATTGAACGTCAGTGATTTGTATTTTTGTTTGAATGAATCTATTCTCTAAAAATATAAATAAGTGAATTTATTTTTAGACAAAAATGATAAAATCCAGTAAACAGCCTATCAGCGTGAAAGAGCAATTTACTGGATTGAAGTTTGAGTGAAATGTCTTAGGTTTCAATCGTAAAATAGGGCTTTAGTGCATCGTAAACTCGGTGAACGGGCAAGCCCATCACAGTAAAATACGAGCCTTCCATACGAGGAATACCAACCATCCCGATAAAATCTTGAACCCCATACGAGCCAGCTTTATCAAAGGGCTTGCAGGTTTGGATGTAATATTCAATTTCTTGCTTCGTTAGTTCTCTGAAGAATACATTAGCTATATCAATGAAAGTTTCCGTACTTTCCTTTGTCATTACACATACACCCGTAATTACTTGATGCTGACGACCCGATAATTTTTTTAGCATCATACTTGCTTCGGAAGCATCTTTAGGCTTATTTAGGATTTCGTTATCAACCACCACAATCGTATCGGCAGTAAGAATGATTTGATTATCAAGGTCTTGTCTGAATGCTTCTGCTTTTTTTTGTGCTAAAAACGCAGGTACTTCCGAAGGGGGCATCGTACTCGGAAAATCTTCGTCTGTATCTTTTACCCTTACAGAAAACTCAAAACCTGCGTCTCTTAAAAGTTGCTGACGACGTGGCGAGTTGGAAGCTAAAATGAGCGGTTTAGTTAATTGAAGCATTATTTTGGTCTGGAAAATTAAGAGATAATGAAAAGAATTAGACAAAATTACTCAAATTCAGTGAATCATGCCATGAAGAAGTTTTTCTTGATGTGTGTTTTACTATTTTGTAGTTTTTTGTCTGTCGTGAAGGCTCAGGATAAAGACAGTCTTCAACAAATTACTCCTGCACCTGTCAGCATGAAATCTGAAAAAGACAGCTTGATTTTTACTAATCTTAAACAAAAATTCTCCAAACATAAACTTCTTCGTAAAATTCATGATGTACTCTTTCGAGACGTGTATAATGCTACAACCGCCGGGGACGAAATTGTACAAATCGAAGATGACCCTTTCAAAGAGTACGAAGGGAAAGTAATCCGAAAAATTTATGTGAAACGCCTCCGTGTTTTTGGCGAAACCATTGCCGATACTACTCGTAAAGCCAATAATTTAGAAAGATTTGTAAGTGCTTTTCATGCTAATACACAAGAAAGTATTATTCGTAAATCTTTTTTGATGTTTAATGTAGGCGATATTATTGATGTAGATAGACTCAGAGACAACGAGCGTCTGATGCGTCAAAGTACAATTTTGCATGATGCTCGTATCTTGGTGATTCCTGTGCCAGAGTTTCCTAATTTGGTTGATTTACTGGTACTTACACAAGATATTTGGTCACTCATTGCTGACGGCGAAGCCAGCAGTTTAAATAATTTCTCCCTCAGAGTCCGACAAGCAAATTTCAGAGGTTGGGGGCATTCGTGGACGAATACCTTTTTTATGAATACTCTTGAGCGTCCTGCCTTGGAGTATAGAAGTAATTATACCATTCCTTATATTGGTCGTTCTTTCGTGACTGGGCAAGCTGAATTTGAGCATTTTAGAAACTCTTCTCATTATGCTTTACGTTTTTCCAGACCTTTCCTCACGCCCGAAATGAAAGTAGCAGGCGGTTTGTTGGTCAGTAAAGATTATAACCGATTGATGACTTTCAGAGCTTACGATGGCACTACTTTCAAACAAAATGACAGCACAGAATTTCGTTTTCCCATCAAAAGTAGTTTAGTAGATTTTTGGATAGCAAGGGCTTACCGAGTACACTTTCTAAGCGAAGAAGCACAAAGTCGTTCAAGGTTTATTATCGGAATTAGGTTTTCAGACATTAATTATCAGCAAAGACCACAAGTAAGTGCCGATACCAATCAATTATTTAGAAATCAGCGAAATTATTTAGTCGGTCTTGGTTTTTCAAATCGAAAGTATAAAAGAGATGTGTTGATTTACGGATTCGGACTCACCGAAGACGTTCCCTATGGTTATTTGGCAAGTTTCGTAACGGGACTTGAAAACTCTGATGCCTTCGGGAATCGTTGGTATGCAGGTTTGAAATTTGCCAAAGGCGAATACATCGGCAAAGCAGGCTATCTTTATGGTTTAGTAAACATGGGTGCGTACTCTAATGGTACAACTGGACTGAGCATTGAATCCAATTATTTTAGTACTCTACACACTTTTCGCCGTCGGACACAAGTACGTCATTTCGTGAATTTACGTTATGCCTTCGGTACAAATCGCTATACTGGCGAATTCATTAATGTAAACCGAGAAAATGGCATTTTAGACGTAAACAGCGATAGACTTTGGGGAACAAAGAAATTGGGTGTGTCTTATCAGATTGTGTTTTTCTCAAGAATTAACTTTTTAGGCTTTAGAATGGCACCATTTTTTCAAACAGACTTTGCCTTTGTGACTCCCAAAAATGAATTTTTACTCAATAAATTACCTTATACAGGGGTAGGTTTGGGGATTAGGCTTCGTAACGAAAATCTCACTTTCAGTACTTTCCAAATTAAGTTTTCATACTTTCCTAATTTACCCAATGTGCAAACACTTAATGCTGCTTTTAGCGATACTTATAATTTACGTTTGCGAGATTTTGATATTGCCGCCCCTGAAATAGTGCCTTTTAAATAAGATATTACTCATTATTCCATAAAATTGGAATTTCGGTTTCTGAATTTCCTAATTTCAGTTTGTTGAATAATATATTTGTAGCCAATAAGACCTTACCTAAACGACTTTATACGCATGTCTATCGAAAACGATATTAAGCAAAAATCTTTCAAAAATGTGTATCAAAAAGTTGCTGTAAACTTAATGTACACGGATAGTTGGTTGCTCAACAATTACTCTAAAATCTTAAAACCTTATAATCTTTCTGAAAAACAATATTTCGTCTTGAAAATACTTTCAGCGAATTACCCGAATGCTGTTTCAATTAATTTTATCATTGAAAGAATGCTCGACAAAATGTCGAATGTTTCCAGACTCATTGATAAACTTTTGGAAAAAGGCTTGGTGATTAAAGTAAAATCAAGTTCAGATAGACGTTCAAAAGACATTTTACTTACCAATGAAGGGCTAAATTTGATTAAAGAAGTAGAATGTCAAATGAATCATCGGGAGCAAAAAATAGCTACTTTGTCCGAAGAAGAACTCAGTATTCTGAATGATTTACTTAACAAAGTGAGAAAATCCTAAATAGTTTCAATTTGTAATTATCTGATTTATAGTTGTTTAATTGTATTAACAAAAAATTAACAATTTAATGTATTGACATTAAATGTTTTTACATTAAATTTGTATCACATTTAAGTTATGAGTATAGAACAAGACATAAAGCAATCGAGTTTTAAGTCGGCCCACGAAAAAGCAGTCGTTAATATTGTTTATACGAACAATTGGCTTGCAGGGTTGCAAATGGAAGTGTTAAAACCTTACGATTTAACACTTCAGCAGTATAATGTGCTTCGGATTCTGAGAGGACATTATCCAAAACCCATCACAGTAATTGGTATTATCGAAAGGATGTTAGATAAAATGTCTAATGCTTCCAGATTAGTCGATAAGTTATTACTAAAAGACCTTGTGGTTCGACATGAATGCCCGAACGACCGCCGTGCCGTGGATATACTTATTACTCAAAAAGGCTTGGATGTTTTGGCTGAATTGGATTCAATGCAGAAATTTTGGGAAGAAAAGCTTTATGGCTTAAGTGAAGCCGAAGCCAATCAACTCAGTGATTTGCTGGATAAAATGCGAAAAACAACATAATCAAATTTAATAATTAAACAATAAAGTAAATTCACACATGAAAACTATTAAGTCTATTTTAGGAATTTTAGTAGCTGCTTTGTTTGTAAACACTGCAATCGCTGGTACTCCATCTGCTAAAAAAGCAACAACTTTAGCAGTAGATACTAAAGAAAGTAAAATCCATTGGTTAGCTAAAAAAGTAACTGGTCAGCACGAAGGAACAATCGCTATCTCTTCTGGTTCTTTAATCACTTCAGGTGCTAAAGTAACAGGTGGTAGCTTTGTAATCGACATGAAATCTATCGTTTGTACTGACATCACTGATGCAGAATACAACAAAAAATTCATCGGACACATCACTACTGGTGATTTCTTTGAAGTAGAAAAATTCCCAACTACTACTTTCAAAATCACTAAAGTTGCTGGTTCAAACATCACTGGTGATTTAACTTTACACGGTGTTACTAAATCAATCACTTTCCCTGCAAAAATTACTGTTGCTGGTGGAAAAACTACTGCAACTGCTTCTATTCCAGTTGACAGAACTGAATTCAACGTTAGATATGGTTCTAAGAAATTCTTCGAATCAATCGGTGACAAAGCTATCGACGATGTATTTACTTTAGATGTAACTTTAGTTGCTGGTAAATAATTTTTAAAAGCTGATTCTGTACAGAACATAGCTTTTGATAAAACCCCACAAAACCGATTCTGGTTTGTGGGGTTTTATTTTTTGTTTCTATAAAAGTATGCTTGCATAATAATTTTATTTAATTCATATTGCATTATAAATATTTAATCTTGGAATCTTTCAAAAATTAAACATTATGAATTTCAACGAACCCATGTTAAGAGACGGAGCATTAGCTGGTAAGACAATCGTGGTAACAGGCGGAGGTACTGGTTTGGGGCGGTCGATGTCGAAGTACTTTCTACAATTAGGAGCAAACGTGGTGATTGCTTCCAGAAAACTCAATGTTTTGGAAGAAACCGCCGCCGAACTGATTGCCGAAACAGGAGGGAAAGTATTGCCTATTGCCTGCGATGCAAGGAATTATGAAGAGGTCGAAAATGTATTAAAAACTTCCGTCGAGCATTTTGGGGCAGTACATGGTTTGGTGAATAATGCGGCAGGAAATTTTATTAGTCCGACTGAAAAACTTTCGCACAAGGCTTTTGATGTAGTGGTGGACATTGTGCTGAAAGGAACATATAATTTTAGTTTAGCCTTCGGTAAATACTGGATTGAGCAAAAAATCAAAGGAACAGTAATGTCTATCGTTACTACTTATGCTTGGACGGGTTCGGCTTATGTTGTGCCATCGGCAACGGCAAAAGCTGGGGTTTTGGCTCTGACACGCTCTTTGGCAGTAGAGTGGGGAGCTAAGTACGGCATCCGTTTCAATGCCATTGCACCCGGCCCATTTCCTACGGAAGGTGCTTGGGAAAGGCTTTTCCCTGCGGAAGCAATGGGAGAGGAGCTGGCAAATAAATTAGCCCCCGAAAATAGAATTCCTTTGAAAAGAGTAGGAGAGCATCAAGAATTAGCCAATTTGGCAGCCTACGTAATGTCAGAATTTTCGGCATATATCAATGGCGAAGTAATAACCATTGATGGCGGAGAATGGCTAATGGGAGCAGGAGAATTTTCAGATTTAAACGAAGTTTCAGAAGAAAAATGGGTAGCCATTGCGAAGGCTGTGCGAGGGAAAAAGTAGGGGTAATTATTAGATTTTAATTATGAATTGAGTGTGGTAAAAGCACTTGCATCCGTGGCTGGTCTCCTGACCAGTCCACATTGCCACGAGGTAAACGTGGACTGGTCGGGAGACCAGCCACGGACATAGAGCCTTTTCATTTAGCGTTATGCCCCTTCAATCTTAATTATGAGCATTTGCGTTTAGCGTTATGTCTATTTCATCTGGCGTTATGGCATTTGCATTTAGCGTTATGCCTATTCAATCTTACGTTATGGCGATTGCATTTTACTTTATGCCTATTCAATCTTACGTTATTGTACGTTGAAATAGCATAGAAAAAAAATGAATTATGAATAAGACAATTTTCACCGCCTCAATTCATAATTCATAATTAAAATCTCATATCTCATTAAAGCTTTACTGCCTCAATTCATAATTCATAATTTAAAACTAATATCTCACTAAAACTTCACTTTCTTAATCCATTCTAAATCATATTTCATAGATTCAAGTGGAGTATGTCCTTGATAAGATTCTTGTTCGATGATGTACTCGGTTGTTCCTGCCGTTTTAGCCGCTTCTTTTAATACATCGGCAACATTCATTATTCCTTTGCCAAGCATAGAGCTTTCCCAAGGTTCGTGTTCGCCTTTTACTTCGTCTTTTACGTGCATCAATTCAAAACGACCTGGATATTGTTTCAACAATTCCATCGGGCGACCACCACCGCCGTACATATTACCAATGTCTAATTGTTGTGCCACCAATTTAGGGTCGGTGTATTGCATGATGATGTCATAGACTTTTACGCTCGTCAGACGAAGACTAAATTCAAAATCATGGTTATGATAGCCAAACTTCAAGCCTGATTTCAAACATAATTCACCTGCTTTGTTGAATACTTCCATAAAGCGTTTGCAGTCTTCAAAATTTCTGCGGAGACTAATATCCAACCACGGACTGATTAAATATTTTTGTCCAAGAATGGCGGCATCTTCTACGGTTTGCTTCCAAGAATCGGTAAAATCTTGTTTGGTAGCGTCCCAGTCTTCACCTTTCATTACCACGTGTCCACTTCGCATCGAAAGCCCTAAATCATCAATGATTTTACGAAATTCTTTTGGCTCGTAGCCATAAAATTTGTGGTTGATATAATTGGCATGTTCTACATTTTTATAGCCCATTTCGGCAACCGCTTTTAGCGTAGCCAAAGGGTCTTTCTTCATGTCGTCACGGACAGAATATAATTGTAAGCCAATATTTTTTTGGGAAGCTTTACTTGCCCAAAGAGCATCAGGGATCAATAGTGCAGTTCCAGCCAAAGCAGTAGTTTGGAGAAATTTGCGTCGAGAGTCGTTGTGGTTCATTGTTGATATTTTTTTCAACAATATAAAAATTTCATGTAGAAAAGGTGTCTTTGCTTATGATGAATTTTGGTTTGGTGGCTATTTCTCAACCGCCACCAAACCTAATTTTGCTCCTTCTGCCAATACAAAAGGGATACCTGACTCTAAAGTATTTTCGATTTGTCCTTCTAAAATGGCTTCACGAACGGCTACTTTTATCAAGCCTACTTCTTTGGATGGTTTTATGCCAAATAATTCCATGATGATTTCACCTGTTACCACTGGCTGAAATTGGCGTAATTTGTCGCTTTCTTCTACTTCTTTTAATTTCTGTTCTACGATGTCGAAATTGCGGAGGTATTTTTTTACTTTTTCACCGTTTTTAGAAGTAATATCTGCTCGACAAAGTATCATCAAACCTTCTAAATCTTCTCCTGCTTCGTAAAGTAAACGTCTGAGTGCTGAATCTGTAATGGCTTCTTTCGAGAGTGCGATTGGACGTAAGTGTAAACGCACCAATTTTCTCACAAAACGCATTTTTTCGTTCAAAGGCAAACGCATTTCTGTGAAAATTCCTTTTACCCATTTTGCTCCCATTTCTTCATGTCCGTGGAAAGTCCAACCTCGTTTTTTATCAAAACGTTTAGTGGCTGGTTTGGCAATATCGTGTAAAATTGCCGCCCAACGAATCCATAAATCATCAGTTTTGGTAGAAGCGTTGTCTAATACTTGTAAAGTATGATAAAAATTATCTTTGTGTCCTTTGCCTTCTTCGGTTTCTACTCCTTTAAGTTTTACAAATTCAGGGAAAATCTTTGCTAATAATCCGCAAGAATCCAGCAATAAAAAGCCATAGGAGGGCTTTTTTGCCAAAATAATTTTATTCAATTCGTCTGTAATTCGTTCTTTTGAAATAATTTCGATGCGTTCTTTTTCTTTGATAAGGGCATCAAAAGTATCTGGATGAATGTCAAAATTGAGTTGCGTAGCAAAACGAATGGCACGCATCATTCTGAGCGGGTCGTCCGAAAAGGTAATACTTGGTTCTAAAGGCGTTTTGATGATTTTTCTACGAATGTCAGCCAAGCCGTCAAAAGGGTCGATGAGTTCGCCAAAATTATTGTCGTTCAAAGAAATCGCCATCGCATTAATGGTGAAATCTCTACGATTTTGGTCGTCTTCCAAAGTGCCATCTTCAACGATGGGTTTGCGTGAATCACGTTGATAAGATTCTTTTCTTGCTCCTACAAATTCTACTTCCCAATCGTCTAATTTGATCATTGCCGTTCCAAAATTCTTGAAAACGGAAAGGTAAGTATCTTCTCTGCCAGAGTTTTTGGCAACTAATTCTGCTAATTCAATGCCCGAACCTACACAAACGATGTCAATATCTTTGGATGGTCGATTTAAAATAAGGTCACGCACAAATCCACCTACTACATAAGCAGGCACATTTAATGTTTTTGCGGAATCCGCAACAATTTTAAAAATCGGATTTGTATGTAAAGTTTCTGCGAAATTCATGTTTTTGTGTTGAAGCCTATTTTTCGCTACAACATCTTTAATTTATTATTTTCTGATGAATTTAAAATCACCACCAAGCCCCAATTTTACAATTTGCGAGGGTTGTGCATTTTTATTTTCTCCTTTAGGATTCTTCAAAATATAATCCACATTTTCAATAATTTTCGGAGAAATATCTTCAAATTTTTGTGGAGAAACATCACCCGAAAGATTTGCCGAAGTAGAAACAATCGCTCTTTCAAATTTGTAAACTAAGCCTTTACAAAATTCATCTTTCACCAAACGAATGGCAATTGAACCATCTTCTCCCAATAAATTTGGTGCAAGATTTTTTCCGTTTGGATATATCACCGTCAGGGGTTTTTCGGCAAATTCTACCAAATTCCAAGCAATTTCTGGTACTTCTGTTACGTATTCTGAAAGTTGTTCTATTTTTGAGATTAAAATAATAAACGCCTTATTGTCAGGTCTTTGCTTGAGTTGATAAAGTTTTTCAACGGCTTTTTCGTTGCGTGAATCGCATCCTAAACCCCAAATGGTATCAGAAGGATAAAGAAGCGTATTTCCTTTTCTTAAATGTTGAAGGGCGTCGTGGTACATATCAATTTTTTTCACAAAGGTAATTAAAAACCTTCGCTGTTGGTTCTTGCTTTGGTTTGATTATGGCTCAGTTGCAACATTTCAGGACTTCATTTGGGATTTTTACTTTTGTTTGAAGACGAATAATTGAGTTTTCGGATATAAAATACTTCTTTTAAATAATCTTCCGACTGCTTTGATTCTTCTTTTTTTACTCCCCAAACAAGAAAGTTTTGTTCGTACCAAGCGGCTACGTTAGCGTCTTCGTCGGGTCTGGAAGTTGTGCTGTCGATTTTGATTTCATATTCTTCTTTTTCTCCCAACAATTCTCCGTCTTGCACTTCTTGGATAAATACTCTTCCCTTTTTCAAATACGCCAATAGCCATCGGTTTTGTAATTGCGAAACTTGTACTTGTTGTATCAGGTCTAAACTTTCTAAATTGTCCATTACCACCGAGTTATCCCATAAAATTTTTCCTTCTTTATTGAATTCACAAATGACAGTATGGGTAAAACGATAGTCTTCTTGTAACTCTCGACGGTTGGGGCGGGCAGAGTTGATAGTATAATAATTACTTGGATTTCTTGAAAAAGTATAGTAAATCTCCGCTACCAGTACTGCTCCTTTTTCAGTAGCAATTAAGTCATGTGCCAATAATTTATAGCTGAGATTGGGGTCTTTTCCTTCTCTCTTTTTCTGTTCAATTTTCTCTTTAATCCTCTCCTGACGCTTGGGCGACATATAGCTAAAGAAATTTTTCAAGTCTGAAAAATTGATGATACTTGTGTTTTTTTCAACTCCATTTTCAAGCTGTGTTAGGTACAAACCTTTGGCGTATTCCGAGCAATTATTGGCAAAATTGCCTACCAAAAAGGTTTCGTTTTCATTCAAAGGCAACATTTTACCATTCATAAACGTATTGCTTTCAGCGTTTTCGGGTAAGTGAATGGTTCTTAGGCTTTTGCCTTCGGTAGAGTAAGTTTGCAATGCCAATCCGCATTTGCCTTTGATTCTTTCTTTGACAAATACATGAAATTCAGCATGGTTTTCATCTACTTCTAAACTGCTGATTTCTTGATTGTTACTAAACAATCCGTGCAGTACTTTTGATTTTAAATTAAAAAATGAAAAAGAATTTATTACGGGTTTTTCAAAAAATAAACCGCCAATAAAAGCCGTATTGCTGAGTACTTTAAAGGAAGTAATGTCGATTTCGCTCAATAAATCGCCTTTAAATTCATCAATTTCTCCTCTTTCAAAATCTATCCGAACGATATTGATTTTTGTAGTTTGCGGAACAGCAAAAAGCCAAAACAAATAATGTTTATTTTTGAATGATTGTTGGAAAACGAATTCATCATCAATTCTGAAAGTATTATTCCAAATTTCTTTGAAATTGGTATCGTATCTATAAAAAGTCCATTGAGGTTCATCTCGGCTGTAATACACATCTCTTTCAATGGTCATCAACATTCCTTCATTGCCGAGTGGAAGCACCGAAATTCTTTCTTGAAGTTTCGTATTTCTTGGAATTTCTATTTGAGCAACTTGGTTTAATTGAGCAAAAGTAGGAGAGAGGCTCAAGGAAAAAACAAAAAAACTCACTGTAAGCAGACGGCTTATCAGGTTTGAAAGAGCAATTAGTTTAGTTGGCAGATACTTCATAGCTTAGATACATTTAGAATAACAAGTTACAAAATCCGATGTTTACTCAAGATAAAATTGGCTAACTTTGTAGAAAATTATCATATTCTGAACTATCTCTATTATAAAATGGGTAAGAAATTAATTAGATTCGATTGGGCTGTAAAAAAGCTTTTGAGAAACAAAGCTAATTTTGGTGTCTTAGAGGGGTTTCTGAGCGAACTACTCTTTGATGATATTCGTATTACTCAAATTTTAGAAAGTGAAGGAAATCAACAAACAGAGGATGATAAATTTAATAGAGTTGATATTCTTACACAAAATGCTAAGAACGAACTCATTATTGTCGAAATTCAAAATAATTATGAAATAGATTTTTTTCATCGAATGGCTTATGGAGCTTCTAAGGTTTTAACTGAAAATCTATCGGTTGGACAAGCTTATTCAGAAGTGAAAAAGGTGATTTCTATCAATATTGTCTATTTTGATTTAGGTCAAGGCGAAGATTATGTTTATAAAGGTGCTACTATTTTTAAAGGACTTCACGAAAAAGATATTTTAACTCTTTCTGAAAGACAAAAAAATGCCTTTTCAAAAGCTAATGTTTCTGATATTTTTCCAGAATTCTACATTATTAAAGTGAATAATTTTAATGATATAGCCAAAGATACTTTAGACGAATGGATTTATTTTTTAAAGAATAGTGAAGTAAAAGATGAGTTCAAAGCCAAAGGTTTAAAAGAAGCGGGTGAAGTATTGGATATTATGAGGCTAACAGATGCAGACCAATATACTTATAATCGTTATATTGATTATTTGCATTATAAAGCAAGTGAAATGCAATCGCTAAAATCGTTGAAAGAAGAAATTGAAGCTGGAGGCGAAACGGCAGCCTTACGTTTGAAAGAAATCGAAGAAAACCTACAAAGGATTGTTCAAGATAAAGTAAGTTTAGCAGAGGCAATCGCTATGCAAAAACAAAATATAAAGTTTGTAGAGAATGCAATTGCCGAAGGTTTTGATGACGAAGTAATTGCGAAATTAACCAAAATGAATGCCGAGCATGTAAAGCAAATACGATTGAATCTCAACAAAAATAATTAGCAGATGAAAGGAATTAATTATTTGACCAACGATAAAGGTTTAAAAACTGCAGTAGTTATTGACCTTAAAATCCATAGAGAAGAAGTAGAAGATTTTTTAGATGGCTTAGAAGCGAAATCTCGGAAAAATGAAGCTAAAGAAGAAGCTTCCTTGGTTTTTGAACGAATTTTACAATAGAAAAGAAGTTTATAAAAAATAGAAACACTTATCGAATCCATCAAATTTTATGATTTGAGGACAGATAGTCAGCATAAAAAACAATTAAATGAATTTAGAAAAAATATTACAAGACCACATCGCAGCGGCTTTGAAAGCTGAATTTAATGTTGAAGAAACCAATATCGCTCTTCAACCCACTCGTAAAGATTTTGAAGGCTCATATACTTTTGTGGTTTTTCCATATATAAAGGCTTTGCGTAAATCGCCAGTCGAGTTGGGGAATGCGATTGGTAATTACTTGGTTGCCAATTCGGGTGTGGTAAGTGGCTTTAATGTTGTACAAGGATTTTTAAATATTTCTATCGACGATAAGGCTTGGATTGCTCTGTTCAATGCTATTTTGAAAGATAAAAAGTTTGGACAATTAGCTGATAAAAACGAAGTGGTAATGGTGGAGTACTCTTCGCCAAACACGAATAAACCTTTGCACTTAGGACATTTGCGTAATAATTTCTTGGGCTTTTCGGTGTCTCAGATTTTAGCGGCAAATGGTTATGAAGTAGTAAAAGCCAATTTGGTAAACGACCGTGGAATCCATATTTGTAAGTCGATGTTGGCCTATCAAAAATTTGGCAATGGTGAAACGCCAGAGTCGTCAGGATTGAAAGGTGACCACTTGGTTGGGAAATATTACGTAGAATTCGACAAGCATTATAAAGTAGAAATTGAAGCTTTGAAAGCCACAGGTTTGTCGGAAGATGATGCCAAAAAACAAGCTCCACTTTTGGTTGAAGCTCAAGAAATGTTGTTGAAATGGGAAGAAGGCGATGCTGAAACTTTGGCACTTTGGAACAAAATGAACGATTGGGTTTTTGCTGGTTTCAACCAAACTTACCAAAAAATGGGCGTAAGTTTTGATAAAATCTATCGTGAATCGAATACTTATTTATTGGGTAAAAAATCAGTTGAAGAAGGTTTAAAATCTGGTGTTTTCTTTCAAAAAGAAGATACTTCGGTTTGGATTGATTTAACTGATGAGGGACTTGACCAAAAATTGGTACTTCGTAAAGACGGTACTTCGGTATATATTACCCAAGATATTGGTACGGCAGATTTGAAATACAACGATTTTAAAATGTCTAAATCGGTGTATGTGGTTGGAAATGAGCAGGATTACCACTTTGAAGTATTGTTCAAAATTCTGAAAAAATTGGGTCGTCCATACGCAGACGGTACTTATCACTTGAGTTACGGAATGGTTGATTTACCTTCTGGAAAAATGAAATCTCGTGAAGGAACAGTTGTTGATGCAGATGATTTAATGCAAGAAATGACCGATACGGCTCGTGAACGTACTTTGGAATTAGGTAAAATCGACGGTTTCTCAAAAGAAGAAGCAGAAGAATTGTATCATACTTTGGCGATGGGAGCTTTGAAATACTTCTTGTTAAAAGTTGACCCTAAGAAAAGAATGTTGTTCAATCCAGAAGAATCTATTGATTTTCAAGGAAATACTGGGCCATTTATTCAATATACCCATGCTCGTATTTGTTCGATTCTGAGAAAAGCACACGAACAAGGAATTATAGGAAATGCTACAAATTATACTAACTTGCAAGAGTCTGAACGTGAAGTAATTTATTTATTAAGTGAATATCCTCAGCGAGTAGCCGACGCAGGTCGTGAACTGTCGCCATCATTAATTGCTCAGTATGCTTATGATTTAGCAAAGGCTTATAATCGTTTTTATAATGAAGTAAGTATTTTCAATGAGAGCAATTTGGATGCACAGCAATTCAGAATTATATTTTCAAGTGCGGTTGGGGAAACAATTAAGAAGGCAATGGCGTTATTAGGAATAAGTGTTCCGAGTAGAATGTAATAAGTAATCTGGCAATGCTTTTGGCTGTAAGCCGTATGCGATAAGCAAGATGGCTATTGGATTTTCTAAAACGAACATTTTTTTAGCTGAATGCTTATAGCCTAAAGCAAATAAATTTTGCCAGCTTTCTTCTAATTTATGAAAAAGAAACTCATTATATCTTTCATTTTAACCTTCATAGCAATTATGTTACTCAATCTATTGAAAATTAGTACTTTATTAGGAGCTTTGGCTTTGCCATTTACTCAGAATGACCATTTAACTCGCCCTGAAACAATGGAAACTCCAGCGAAACAAAGCCTTTACGATTTCAAAATGAAATCATTGGATGGCAAAACAGTAGATTTGTCGGTGTACAAAGGCAAAAAAGTAATTATTTTGAACACGGCTTCAAAATGTGGATTTACGCCACAGTATGCAGATTGGGAGAAATTTTATGCCGCTAACAAAGACAAAGTAGTTGTGTTGGGCTTCCCTGCGAATGAATTTGGTGGACAAGAACCGGGTTCAGATACAGAAATTTCAACTTTCTGCAAGAAAAACTATGGTGTATCTTTCCCAATGTTTTCAAAAGTAGTAGTAAAAGGAGAAGGGAAATGTCCTTTATACCAATGGCTTACTACAAAATCTTTGAACGGTTGGAACG
The DNA here is from genome assembly GCF_034929435.1 of Arcicella rigui. Taxonomy (NCBI): domain Bacteria; kingdom Pseudomonadati; phylum Bacteroidota; class Cytophagia; order Cytophagales; family Flectobacillaceae; genus Arcicella; species Arcicella rigui. The sequence goes on along the minus strand of NZ_JAYFUM010000029.1, from coordinate 66,335 downwards.
ACCAAGAACCAACTTGGAATTTCTGTAAATACGTAATCAACGAAAAAGGAGAGCTTACTCACTTCTTTGCTTCAAAAGTAAAACCTGATAGCCCAGAGTTTTTAGAAGCTATTAAGTTGTAATAGATTTTAAAGAAAACCTCACCCACAACCCCTCTCATTCAGAGAGGGGAGCTTTCAGACCCAGAGTTTACACCCCTTCTTTGAAGGAGAAGGGGTCGGGGGATGAGGTTCTTTTCTTAACAATACTTATATCCTTATGAAACACTGGATTTCCGCTGCCAGACCCCGTACTTTACCTCTTGCTCTTTCCAGTATTTTAATGGGAAGTTTTTTAGCCGCTGGTGCAAATGCTTTTTCTTGGACTACTTTCACTTTAGCGATACTCACTACTATTTTCTTGCAAGTGCTTTCCAACTTTGCCAACGATTATGGCGATACTGTCAGTGGCGTTGATACCGTTGAAAGAACAGTTGCCACTCGTGCCGTGCAGACTGGGGCAATCACTCGTGAACAAATGACAAGAGCCATCATCATTATGTCTGTCTTGTCTTTTATTTCGGGTTCTTTATTGATTTATGAAGGACTAAAAGATACTTCTACACAAGCCATTATTACTTTCTTTGGTTTAGGAATCCTTGCTATCATTGCGTCTATTACTTATACCGTGGGGAAAAGACCTTACGGCTACATGGGTTTAGGCGATATTTCGGTATTAATTTTCTTTGGTTGGGTTGGTGTGTTGGGTACTTATTATTTATTTACCCATGAATTTGTGTGGTTGAATGTGCTACCCGCTACTTCTTGCGGACTGTTTGCCGTTGGAGTTTTGAATATCAATAACATTCGTGATATTGAATCAGATACTAAAACTGGGAAAAACTCTATTCCTGTACGCCTGGGAAAAGACAAAGCGGTGATTTATCACTGGTTTTTATTGGGAACGGGTTTTTTATGTACTGTCATTTATGAAACGATTATTACTTTAAAAGAACAGTCAAATTTTAATATTAATGTAAGTTATACCAATACTGACCTTCACCTCAAGGTTGGTACTGGAGACCAGAATTTTAATTTGCTTTGGCTGAACTGGCTTTTTATAGTAACAATTCCTATGCTAATAAGAATTTGCAAAGGAGTTTATAGAGGAAAAACGCCTGCACAAATTGACCCTTTCTTGAAAGTAATGGCACTTACGACTTTACTTTTTGTGGTTACTTTTGGTATCGGACAAATATTTTAAGAAAAAATAAACACTCATGAATTTACAGTCAACCTGATAAAAATTGTAGAAATAATTCACGAATTGAATGATATTTTTGAGAAGAATCTCTTGGTAATGACACAATTGCCAAGAGATTTTTTTTGTTATTTTTTGACTCATCTCCATACACTTCGATAATGTGCATTTAGCTCAACAAATTTTTTTATTCATCATTAAGGTATTATTTTCTGAGCTTTATTATGGATTTAATATTTTGATGAACTACAATAATCAGCAATAAGCGTAAAAAATGAATAAAATTTGTAATATTGCTATTGAAAACTCCTCGAACACCGAAAATTGAGGATTAAAAAGTTTTTATAGGCTATTTTTGCATTAAACACTAATCATTTATTTAAAAATCTGAATTCCGTTCTTAGTATGAAAAAGAGTTTCCTGCTTTTCGTATTGGCATTTTTGCTAATCAATCAATTGAGTTATTCACAAAGTCAGACTTTCCAAGAATTAATGGATTTGGGAGTTACGCAGAGCCGCTTGGGAAATCACGCCGTTGCACAGACTTATTTTTCACAAGCTATTGCTTTAAAGCCAGATGACGCTGTTGCCTATTACGACCGTGGAATTACGAAGGCAAATTTGCGTGATAACCGTGGTGCAATTAATGATTTTGACAGAGCTATTGAATTGAACCCAAAATATGCTGAAGCTTATAGCGGAAGAGGACAAAGTAAAGCTCGCCAAAATGACCATAGAAGTGCTTTGCAAGATTATAACAGAAGTATTGATTTGAACCCTGCTGATGCCAATACGTATTTTATTCGTGGTTTGAGTAAATTCAAATTGGAAAATTATAGAGGTGCTTTGTCGGACTACAACAAAACTTTAGATTTAACGCCTGACAATGTTCAAGGGCTTACTTCTCGTGGGTTAGTAAAACAAAAATTAGAAGATTATAAAGGAAGTTTAGAAGATTTCACAAAGGCGATTGAGATAAGTCCCAAGAGAGCTTCTGCTTATTCTGGTAGAGGATTCAGTAAAATGAAAATGGGGGATTTCAAAGGTGCAATTGTTGATTATGGAAAGGCTTTAGAACTTACGCCAGAAGACCCAGAATCTTTATATCAAAGAGGTTACTGTAAATGTCAGTTAGAGGATTTCCAAGGTGCTTTGGTTGACTTTGACATGGCTTTGGCACAAGAACCAGAAAATGTTGGAGCATACTATGGTCGTGGTTTTGCAAAAAGTAGATTGGGCAATTTGAAAGGTTCTATCGAAGATTTTACAAAAGCAATTTCGATTGGTAATGAAGACAATACTAAAATTGTTTATAGTGGAGCTATCACTAAACCGATTTTAGATGAACTTCGCAATAATGTTCAAGAGCGTTTGAAAATGGCAGAAATCTCTACGCAACGCTCAGAAGTATTTTATAACAGAGGTTTAGCGAAGGCTCGCTCAGGCGATAACAAAGCAGCGATTGAAGATTATAACAAAGCAATTGCTTTGAATCCATTGTATTATGAGGCGTATTTTACAAGAGGAATGGTAAAATCACAATTGGGAGACCAAAGAGGAGCGATTCAAGATTGTACAAATGCCATTACTTTGAATCCAAGATTCTCGGAAGCTTATTATGTACGTGGTATTATTCGTCACGCTTTAGGTGATACTGAGGGCTGTAATGATTTGAGTAAAGCAGGCGAATTGGGCTACACGCCAGCCTATGCGGTTATTCGTGATTATTGTAATTAAGATTTTAGGACTTTAGGATTTGTGGACTTTAGGACTTTAAGACTTTAAGATTTGTTGACTTTATGATTTTTTTATTTTAGTACTTTGAATCTTAAAGTCTCAAAATCCTAAAATCCTTTAGTCCTAAAGTCTTCAAGTCCTAAAGTCACATAATTCCATAATCAACTTTATTATACTTATTCTTATACTCAATCGGGCTGAGGCCTGTTATTTTTTTGAAGGTTGACCTAAACGCTTTTGTGTCGGTATAGCCAACATCAAACATTACTTCATTAATATTTTTTCTGCTACTCTCAATACTTCTTTTAGCAGCTTCAATTTTTACTCTTTGAATGTATTCTAATACCGAATTGTTGGTAGCCAATTTGAATCTACGCTCGAAGCTCCTTCTCCCCAAAGCTACTCTTTCGGCTAAATCTTCAACCGTAAATTTTTCTTCAACATTATTTTCAATATACTCTTGAGCTTTTTTGATAGCCTCGTCTTGATGCTCCTTTTGTCCTTTAAACATTGCAAACGAAGATTGACTGGTGCGGTCGATGTCGATGGCAAAGAATTTAGAAGTAAGAATAGCCATTTCTCTATCAGCGTATTTTTCAATTAAGTACAAAACTAAATTCCAACAAGAGTTTGCTCCGCCGCTTGAATAAATGCCGTCTTCGTCAGTTACAATTTTACCATCTTGTAAAATTACTTCTGGAAACATAGCCCTAAAATCATCATTGAACCCCCAGTGTGTCGAACATTTTTTACCATTTACCAAACCCGTAGCCGCCAATAAAAAAGCACCCACACAAAGCGAAGCCACTTCTGCACCTTTTTGATGTTGAGCAATAATCCACTGAATAGAGTTTTGATTTGCCGAAATAGTTGCCCGAAAATCACCTGCCGTTGGCGGAATAATAATCAAGTCAGTGTCGGAAACTTCATGAATAAGTAAGTCTGGTGAAACCATAAATGGGCCATCAATCAACTGCATTTGTCTTTGTTGACCTACCAATTTTACTTCAAAAAGCTTTTCCCTACCCGAACCGATAAGGAACTGATTCACAGTTTCAAACATAAACCGTGTTATGGCTACCACATGGATAGTCGAATGTTCTGGAATTAATATCGCCACTTTTTTCATAGTACAAATATAGAAAAATACTTTGTCGTAAACTGCCCTGTATTTGTCGTTTTTATAACGCTATTCCTGCCAAGCTTTTGTGCAAATTTGTATTCGTAAAATGACTCAAAAAATGCTAAAATGATGGAAAGTACAGATAAAATCTTTATCACAGTGGCGGTTAAGGTAGAAGCCAGCCTCGAAAAAGTATGGAAATGCTTCAATACGCCCGAGCATATTGTTAATTGGTGTTTTGCTTCGGACGATTGGCACGCACCAGCCGCTGAAAATGATTTTAGAGAAGGTGGCAAAAGTACAACTACAATGGCTGCTAAAGACGGAAGTTTCTCTTTTGATTTTAGTTGGATTTATACCAAAATCAAAGATTTAGAAGCATTAGCATACACACTCGAAGACGGAAGAACAGTATCGGTAAGTTTCCAACAAACAGAAGAAGGTGTGTTACTGACCGAAATATTTGAACCAGAAAGTGAAAATTCTTTAGAATTACAAAAAGCTGGCTGGCAGGCAATTTTGGATAATTTCAAAAAATACGTTGAACAAAACTAAACTTTCGCTAATGCACTCAAATTCAATTACTTTTTGTTTGTGGTTCGACGGACAAGCCAAAGAAGCCGCTACTTTTTACAGTTCAGTTTTTGAAAAAAGTAAAATCAAGGTTGAAAACCAGATGGTGGTTAATTTTGAATTGAACGGAACAAAATTTATGGGACTCAATGGCGGTCCCATGTATAAAATCAATCCGTCTATCTCATTTTTTGTGAATTGTCCCACAATCGAAGAAGTAGATACTATTTGGGATAAGCTTTTAGTAGGAGGAAAAGTATTGATGGCCATAGATAAATATCCTTGGAGTGAAAGATACGGCTGGCTACAAGATAGATTTGGTTTGACTTGGCAAATTAGCATTGCTACCGACGGCGGCAGTCAGCAAAAAATAAGACCCTCTTTTTTATTTACCAATCATCAATTTGGAAGAGCAGAGGAGGCGATTAATTTTTATACTTCTATTTTCAAAGATTCAAACACAGATTTACTTTATCATTATCCAGAAAGTGAAGAACATTCGGGGAAAGTATTGTATGCCGAATTTCAGTTGAATCAACAACCATTTATTGCTATGGATGGGCCGGGTGTACATGACTATTCTTTCAACGAAGCTATTTCGCTGGTCGTTAGTTGTGATACTCAAGCTGAAATTGATGAGTATTGGGAAAAACTTATCAGTGATGGTGGACAAGAAGGTATGTGTGGCTGGCTGAGAGACCGTTTTGGAGTATCATGGCAGGTAGTTCCTTCGATATTAGGGAAATTGATGAGTAATCCTGATACAGCAGGAAGAGTAATGCGAGTACTGATGAAAATGAAAAAGTTTGATATTGATACTTTATTAAATGCCTAAGTAGTTGAATTTTTCTATTAACTTGTTTTAAGTATCTTGTTTTTAGATTTTTATGTTTTTGGAATAAAGTTTAATATTATTTATTTCAAAATTTCACATCTTCAAATTGATTTCAAAATGCCCAAAGTAACAGCCTATTTAAACTTTAGTGGCAACTGCCGAGAAGCAATGAGCTTTTACCAACAATGCTTGGGCGGAGAGCTTTCTGTAAGACTATTGGGCGAACAAACAGAGGCAAATCAAATGCCTACACAAATGAAAAATTTAGTTTTACACGCCACACTCATCAATCAGAACTTGGTAATTATGGGTTCGGATATGCTCGGAGACGAAGGCTTAGTAAAAGGTAATGCTGTTTCGCTGATGTTGCATTGTGATAATCAGGAAGAAATGAAGGAATTTTATCAGAAACTATCTTTTGAAGGAAAGCAAATTCAACCGCTTACACAAAGTACTTTCGGAGAGTGGTTCGGCGATTTAATAGATAAATACAATAATCAGTGGCTTTTATATTATCATCAGTTAACATAAACTCTAATTATTATGAAAAGTACAAAAATTACATTCTGGGTTTCAACCACCCTCATTTTCCTTTTTGAAGGCGTAATGCCCGCCCTGACTGGTCATACTGAAATGGCAAAAGAAGGCATCAGACATTTGGGCTATCCCGAATACTTTGGGTTAGCACTCGTTATTTGTAAAGTAACAGGTACGTTGGCTTTGATGATTCCACAAGTTCCGAAAAGAATAAAAGAGTGGGCTTATGCTGGTTTTGTTTTTGATTTTGTTTTTGCAGGGCTAAGTCATTGGGTGGTAGATGGCTTCAATGCTTCATTAGCTCTTCCAGTAGTAGTTTTGATTGTATTGATGATTTCGTACTTTAGTTATCATAAATTAAATGCTGAGTCCTAAATGATGAAATCGTATCAAAGTATTGATGAATATATTGCTGATTTTCCAGCACATATACAAATACTGCTGACGCAAATGCGTACAACCATTCAAGAGGCTTCGCCAGAAGCTACTGAAAAAATTAGCTATGCCATGCCCACCTTTGATTTGGGTGGAAACTTGGTGCATTTTGCGGCTTTCAAAAATCATATTGGCTTTTATCCTTCGTCGTCGGGAATTGCGGCTTTTCAAGATGAAATCGCAGGATTCAAAAGTTCGAAAGGAGCAGTACAATTTCCCATTGGGGAAGCCTTGCCTTTAGACTTAGTTAAGAAAATTGTGGTATTCAGAACTCAGGAAAATCTGATGAAAATGGCTTCTAAAAAAACGAAAAAACAAAATAAAGAATGAAACCTTTACCTAAGGATGACAGAAATTTCTATCGAAATATTTAAAACTAATATTCAGAATCAGAAGACATCAAAAACAGTAATGGATTTTCTGAGAAATACTTTTCCTCACCTTTCTATCAATATTGACCTTAATGATTGTGATAAAATTTTACGTGTCGAGGGTAGGTGTGTTCCAACTCAGCGTATAATTGAAGAACTTTTTCAATTGGGTTTTCAGTGTGAATGGATGGAATAAATGATTCTCTCGAATAATAATAATGCGGATTTATGCTCAAATACAATAGAGTGTAAATCCGCATTATGTTTTTATCAAAAGCGGTAAAAAAAATCTGCTTAATTGATAGAATAAACCTTTAAGTATTGTTTTTATAAGGAGTCATTTCAAAATAATCGCCTTAATTTGCCACTATTGCCCCTAATTTTAGGGGTTTTTGCTATGAAAATTCCATTTTACTCTACAAAATTTAATAAACCGAAATATTTGTATTAATTTTTCGTGTCTTTAGCTCAATAAAAACCAATCCAACTATGAAAAATATCCATTCTTATTCATCCATAAGATACTAAAAGTCTATTCTACTAAATAATCCAATTTTAAAAATCAATGATATGATAAAGAATATCTTCAAGGTATTTCCTTCTCCGAGCATATTATTAGCGGTAGGGGATGAATGTGTTGTTGTGGATGTAAACAATGCCTTTCTTGAAATAGCTCCATTTTCAAAAGAATCAGTACTTGGTAAAAATATACTTGAAGTTTTTGAGGGTAAATCCATAAAAACGCAAGCCCATTTTTTACTGAAACAGTCGCTCGAAGTAGTTATTCAAACAGGTAATACAGATAAAGTAGAAGCCCAAATTTTTGAGATTTGGGATGAATCTTCACAAATTTTTCAGCATCAATATTGGGAAATTGAACACATTCCTCTTCTGAATGATGAAGGAAATGTGAGCCATATTCTTCTGTCAATTGTAGATGTAAGTGAGAAAATTGCCTTAAAAAATGAACTTGTAGCTTTAAAAAACCAATTTTCTGAAAACCAAGAATTACTCAGAAAAGCAGAGAAAATCGCAAAATTTGGTACTTGGGAATTTGATGTACACACGCAAAATGTGAAATGGTCGGACGGTGTTTATCGAATCTGCGGGTATGAACCTCAGTCTTTTGAAGTTGATTTCGATAAAGGCATGAGTGTACTTCACCCCGACGATAGAGAAAAGGCGTTGAAGTATGTGCTTCGGACGATAGAAACCGGACAAGAGTATAGAATAGAAAAAAGATTTTTTTTGGATGATGGGACGATAAAACACATCGTTTCAAGAGCAGATTTGATGAGAGATGAGGCTGGAAATCCTGTGAAGGTTTTTGGGGTTTATCAAGACGTAACCTATGAAAAAGAGCAACAAATCGCCTTAGAAAAAACAAAAGAAGGATTGAATAAAATTATGGATTCTTCTTTGGATGTTATTTGTGCGATTGACGCAGAAGGACGTTTTGTAAAAGTAAGTGCGGCGTCTTTGAAAATTTGGGGTTACCAGCCAGATGAATTGTTGGGCAAAGCGTTTATGAGCCTTGTTTACCAAGAAGACTTTGATGTTACTTCTCAAGCTTCAGTGGCTGTAATGGGAGGATTGGAAACCACTAATTTTGAGAATAGAAATATTAGAAAAGATGGTCGAATTATCAATATGCTGTGGTCGGCAAAGTGGGACAGCACCGAACAAATCATGTATTGCTTCGCCAGAGATATTACAGAAAAGAAAGCGATTGAATTAGAATCACTCAGAACAGCAAGGCAATACAAAAGGCTATTTGAACATAACCCATCAGTAATGTTTATTTGGGAATTTAGTACTCGTAAAATAGTTGATTGTAATGTAGAAGCCCTTTCGTTGTATGGATATACTCGTGAAGAATTTTTATCATTAACAATTTTAGATATAAGACCACCAGAAGAAATCCCATTAATTTATGATGTAACCAAGAACGAAGAAGCTTATGGACAGATTAATAAAAGATTGTGGACACATAAAAAGAAAGATGGGGAACTCATTAAAGTAGAAATAGTAGCTCATTTAATGTATTATAATGGGCGGAGAGTATCCTTAGCTCAAATTTTTGATGTTACCGAACGTGAGGCAGTATTAAAAGAATTAAAAGATAGTGAAGAAAAACTACGAGTAGCGACAAATATTGCCAAATTAGGATATTGGCGTGCAGAGATTGAATCGGATAAAATCTTCTGGTCAGACGAAATTTATGAAATTTGGGGCGTAAAAAAAGAAGAATTTGTATTGAGTTACGATAACTACTTAAATACGCTTTACTTCAAAGACAGACCAGATATTGAAGCAATACAAAGGGAATCCTTCCTAAAACGGGAAGATGTAAACTTGCAATTTCGGATTGTACGACCTGATGGTACTATCAGATGGGTGCATGAAATTGGAAAAATTATTAAAAATGAATACGGTGTTCCAACTGCTTTAGAAGGCACTATTCAAGATATTACAGAACAAAAAGAAAACCAATTTGCCCTTGAGGAAAGTAACGAAAGATATAAGTATGTTTCATTAGCCACTTCAGACGCCATTTGGGACTGGAACATCGAACAAGGTACACTCTACTGGGGCGAAGGTCATCAGCGAATTTTCGGGCATACAAATTATGAGCTTGCGATTGCCCTTAATACTTGGCGTAATCATATCCATGCGGATGATAAAGCGAGAGTGATAAAAAGCATTTATGATACTATTGATAGCCAAAGCAATAATTGGTCGGCAGAATACCGTTACAGACGAGCTGATGGTACTTATGCTTATGTAATTGACAGAGGATTTGTCATTCGTGATGAAAACGGAAAAGCACACCGAATGGTAGGGGCAGTTCAAGATGTTACGGCACAGAAAGAGCGAGAGTTGCAATTGAAGTTGATGGAGTCCGTCATTGTAAATATGCAAGACGCAGTTGTGATTACTCAACCGTTATCGTCTAACGACCAACCACCCACTATCATGTATGTTAATGAGGCATTTACCAAAATGACAGGTTATTTGCCTTCCGAAATCATTGGGAATACTCCTATTCTTTTATATGGTGCTAACTCAGATGAAACTTTACTGGAACATGTGAAGGTTTCTATGAATAGAGAAGAAGCATGTGAAATGACCAACATTCTTTACAAAAAGAATGGAGAAGAATTTTGGGTGCATATAAACATCTGTCCTATTTTTGACGAAAAAAGAAACATTACACATTGGATTTCTATTCAACGAGATATTACAGAAATCAAGAAAGCCGAAGAAACTCAAAAACAACTTAAACAATTAGAGATTTCTTTAGAAAAAGAAAAAGAACTCAACAACCTAAAAACACGCTTTACAGCCCTTGCTTCACACGAATTCAGAACGCCAATTGCCTCTATCGTTAGCAGTATTGATATTTTGGATATTTACGTTGGCATGGTTGACAATGAAGCAATTAAAGATAAAATCAAGCAACAATTAGGCAAAATGATATTTCAGTCGAATCGACTTACTGAAATGTTGCGAGATATATTACTTCTTGAACGAAGTATGGCCCGAGTTGAAGAGTATCCATTAGAAACAGTTGATATTATTACGTTAATCAACGATATAAAAACTCAGTACTATTCCGACCGAAAAGATGGCAGAGAACTAAACCTTTTTTGCCCATCCGAACACAAAGTGGTATCAACTAATGTTTCATTTTTGAATCATATTGTCTGTAATTTGGTCAATAATGCTTTTAAGTATTCACCCAATGCCGAGAACCCATCGTTGTCATTGATTTTCAATCAAGACAATTACCAAATTGTTGTGCAAGACTTCGGTATCGGTATTCCAGAAGCCGACCAACAACATTTATTTGAATTATTTTTTAGAGCAAACAACGTGTTTTATATCGAAGGCACAGGCTTGGGTCTGACGATTACCAAAGAATTTACCAAAAAATTAGGCGGTACGATTTCCTTTGAGAGTAAAGAAGGAGTGGGAACAACGTTTACTTTACAGTTTCCTTATGGTGGGTAAATAAGGGTTTTGTCAACCATAAAAGTTGACAAAACATCAATGTTGTGTTATTCAAATCTAAGGTGTTTTACAGATTCGCCCGACATCGCCAATTCAATCAACGACTCTACGCCAATTTGTAAATGCTTTTCAACAAAATTTGTCGTTACTTTTTTGTCACTTTCTTCAGTTTTTACGCCCTCGGGAGTCATAGGGTTATCCGAAACCAAGAGTAATGCACCATGCGGAATTTTATTAGCAAAACCAGCCGTGAAAATGGTAGCAGTTTCCATATCAATTGCCATCGCACGAATATCCGTTAGGTATTGTTTGAAAGCTTCATCATGTTCCCATACTCTTCGGTTGGTAGTATAAACCAAGCCAGTCCAATAGTCAAGTTCATGTTTTTTAATCATAGAAGATACCGAACGCTGTAAACGGAATGAAGGCAAAGCGGGTACTTCTTTTGGCATATACTCGTCAGAAGTTCCTTCGCCACGCACCGCTGCAATGGGTAAAATCAAATCACCTAAACTTAGATTTTTCTTCAAACCGCCACATTTTCCTAAAAATAAAACTGCCTTTGGCTCAATTGCCGAGAGTAAATCCATCACTGTGGCTGCCATTGGCGAACCCATTCCGAAGTTAATAATCGTAATGTTATTGGCAGTTGCCGTTTGCATTGGGCGGTCTTTTCCATTGATTTCTACCGAAAACTGTTCAGCAAACATACTTACATAATTACTAAAATTGGTCAACAGTATGTATTGACCAAATTCACTCAGTGGCATTCCCGTATAGCGAGGCAGCCAATTTTCTACAATTTCTTGTTTTGTTTTCATATTTTTGATTTTAATTTGTGATTGGATAATGAGTAAACATCGGCAATTTTACCTTTAATTCGACCTTGCATTGTGTTTTTCAACGAAATCAAAAAAACAATTGCATTTTAAAATCGTATTTACTAACTCAGAATTTATCATTCTTATTCGAGCTAAACCCATTTATTGGTCTTGGAAAATTTGAATCTTCCCTCATATCCTTACAAATTAAAGAAAGTTGATGATAAAATCTATATTTATGACTCTCTTCGTAGAAAATATATTCTTCTTACACCCGAAGAATGGGTACGTCAGCACTTTGTTCATTTCTTGATAAATCATCATCAGTATCCAAAGAGTATGATTCGTTTAGAAAGCCCTTTAAAGTATAATAGCTTACTGAAACGAACAGATATTCAAATTTTCGGAAGAGACGGCAATCTATTGATGATTGTAGAATGTAAAGCTCCGTATATCGAACTCAACCAAAGTGTATTCGAGCAAGCTGCCCAGTACAATAAAACTTTGAAAGCTAAGTTTCTTACTATTACCAATGGTATGAAATTTTATACTTGTAAAACAGATTGGGAAAAATTGGAAGTAGAATTTCTATCTGATTTGCCTACTTTTACTTGAAAATTTCATCATTTCATAACTCAACAAACTTATCGTTGCAATACCTTTGTTAAAAAACACATTCATCATGTTCAAAAAAACATATTTAACCCTTCTTTTTTTCTCTTTTGTTGGAGTAACATTTGCCCAGAAAAATAAGCTTAACACTCAAGCCAATAAACCCAAATTAGTAGTAGGTATCGTAGTTGACCAAATGCGATATGATTTTCTTTACCGCTATTACGATAAGTACTCAACAGGAGGTTTCAAACGATTAATGAATGAAGGTTTCAATTGTAGAAACAATCACTACGACTACGCACCAACGGTTACAGCGGCTGGTCACGCAGCGATTTTTACAGGTTCTGTTCCAGCAGTTGATGGTATTATTGGGAATGAATGGTTCGACCAAAAATCTGGTAGGGTGGTTTACTGTGTAGAAGACTCTACCGTAAGAACAGTAGGAACTGACACGAAAGCAGGTTGGATGTCGCCAAAGAATTTATTGGTTTCTACCATTACTGACCAATTAAAAATTGCTAATGCACATCAATCTAAAACAATCGGTATTGCTTTGAAAGACCGTGGAGCGATTCTTCCAGCAGGACATACAGCCGACGCAGCTTATTGGTTTGATTCAAAAGATGGTTCTTGGGTTACTTCTACTTTTTACATGAAAGACCTTCCACAATGGGTGAAAGATTTTAATGCTCAGAAATTGGCTCAAAAATATGCCTCAATGACTTGGAATACGCTTTTACCAATTGAGCAATATAAAGAAAGTTCGGAGGATAATCAGCCTTCAGAAAACAAATTGCCCGGCGAAGTCAATCCTGTATTTCCACACGAATTGATAGCCAGAGCAGGGGTTAATTTATTGGAAGTAATCAAAACAACACCTTTTGGCAATAGCCTAACTAAAGATTTTGCTTTAGAAGCTTTGAAGAGCGAAAATTTGGGAAAAGGTGCAAATACTGACTTTTTAACAGTGAGTTTTTCTTCAACAGACTATGTTGGGCATTCTTTTGGTCCTAACTCTATCGAATCAGAAGATACTTATTTAAGATTAGACAAAGATATTGCAGAAATTTTAACTACTTTAGATAACACACTTGGCAAAGATAACTATTTGGTGTTTTTAAGTGCCGACCACGGTGTAGCAGATATTCCAGCTTATTGGCAAGCTAAAAAACTTCCAGCAGGCGTATTTGACCGAACAAAAACTTTAGCAGAATTGAGAACTGCTTTAAAGAATACTTTTGGTGAAGGTGAATTTATTCGTTCAGAAGAAAATTCTCAATTATATTTGAATGCTTCTGTATTGAAAAGCAAAAAACTTACTTATGCCCAAGTCTATGAAGTAGTTCGTGAAGTATTATTACAGCATGATGAAATTGCAGATGTGGTAGATTTACATAATTTTGCTAATTCTTCCTTACCAGATTATCAGTTGAAATTCATCAAAAATGGTTATAATCCAAGAAGAAGCGGCGATATTTCGATTGTACTTAACCCAAGTTGGTTCTCTGGTGGCAAAACAGGAACAACCCACGGGTCGTTATACAGATATGATACGCACGTACCACTATTATTTTATGGTTGGAAAGTGAAAAAAGGAGAAACAACTACAAGGACAAATATTTCAGACATTGCTCCAACAGTAGCTGATTTACTGAATATTTTAGAACCCAACGGAAATGTTGGAGGAGTAATATCAGGAGTAAAGCAGTAAATGCTTTTTTGAAAATGTAACTAAATTTAAGTGCATTTTCAATTTAAAATATTAAATTGTTAGAAATTACTTTTATAATACAACACATATAACACAATTATGAAGATAGCAGTAGTCGGAACTGGATATGTAGGCTTAGTAACTGGTACTTGTTTTGCAGAGACAGGCAACCAAGTCGTTTGTGTCGATATAGATGCGGCAAAAATAGAAAAGATGAAGAATGGGATTATTCCTATTTATGAGCCAGGTCTTGATGTTTTATTCAATCGTAATACAGCAGAAGGTCGTTTGAAATTCACTACGAATTTAGCTGAAGGGGTAAAAGATGCCAAAGTAATCTTTTTAGCTTTACCGACCCCTCCTGGTGAAGATGGTTCAGCCGACTTGAAATATATCTTAAAAGTAGCGAACGATTTAGGCCCAATTTTAGATCAATACGTAGTAGTGATTGATAAGAGTACCGTACCTGTTGGCACAGCAGAGAAAGTACACGCAGCTATTGCCAAAAATGCTTCGACAGATTTGTTCGATGTAGTTTCAAATCCAGAGTTCTTACGTGAAGGTGTAGCCGTAGAAGACTTTATGAAACCAGATCGAGTAGTAATTGGTACGAGTTCAGAAAAAGCAAAGGCTGTGATGACGAAATTGTATGCACCTTTGGTACGTCAGGGCAATCCAGTTATTTTCATGGATGAGCGTTCAGCTGAGATGACGAAGTATGCAGCGAATGCCTTCTTAGCAACCAAGATTACCTTCATGAACGAAATTGCAAACCTTTGCGAGATAGTAGGAGCGAATGTAGATGATATTCGTAGAGGGATTGGTACAGATTCACGTATTGGTAAACGCTTCTTGTTTGCAGGGATTGGTTACGGCGGAAGTTGTTTTCCAAAAGATGTACAGGCATTAGAGAAAACATCAAAAGATTCAGGTTATGATTTTCAGATATTGAAAGCGGTAATGAATGTCAATGAAGACCAGAAGACGAAATTGATACCTCATATCAAGGCACATTTTGGAGGAGACTTGAAAGGTAAAGTATTCGGGATGTGGGGTTTAGCATTCAAACCTTATACAGATGATATCAGAGAAGCTCCAGCATTATACAATATCAAAGAATTATTGGCAGAAGGAGCAATCATTAAAGCCTTTGACCCAGAGGCGATGGAGAATGTGAAGGGAGTAATTGGAGATGTGATTACTTACACGAAAGGGCCTTATGAAGCTATCAAAGATGCTGATGCGGTATTAATTATGACAGAGTGGCCACAATTCCGTACCCCCGAGTTTGAAGTGATGGAGGTATTGTTGAAAGATAAAGTAATCTTCGATGGTCGTAATTTGTATGAATTAGAGCAAATGAAGGAGTTAGGCTATACTTATTACTCAATAGGTAGAGAGACGGTAAAATAAATTAAGCATAGAGCTATGAGCTAAAAGCTTTTAATTTTTGAGAAATCACGTTTAACATAAATATAAAAAAAGCTGATAGCTCATAGCTTACAGCTTACAGCTAAAAATATGAAAAGAGTATTAATAACAGGCGGAGCAGGTTTTTTAGGCTCACATCTTTGTGACAGATTTATCAAAGAAGGCTATTATGTAATAGCCATGGACAATTTGATTACAGGTGATTTGAAAAATATCGAACACCTATTCAAGTTACCAAACTTTGAATTTTACCACCATGATGTTTCAAAATTCATTCACGTTCCGGGCGAATTAGACTATATTCTTCATTTTGCTTCACCAGCTTCTCCGATTGACTATTTGAAAATTCCAATCCAAACTTTAAAAGTTGGTTCTTTGGGTATTCACAACTGTTTAGGTTTAGCAAGAGTAAAGAATGCAAGAGTTTTGATTGCCTCTACTTCAGAGGTTTATGGTGACCCAACCGTTCATCCACAACCAGAAGAGTATTGGGGAAATGTAAACCCAGTAGGCC
This sequence comes from Arcicella rigui, assembly GCF_034929435.1. Classification (NCBI taxonomy): domain Bacteria; kingdom Pseudomonadati; phylum Bacteroidota; class Cytophagia; order Cytophagales; family Flectobacillaceae; genus Arcicella; species Arcicella rigui. The sequence continues at coordinate 50,379 of NZ_JAYFUM010000029.1, read as the reverse complement.
CAAGAGGTGTTTATGACGAAGCAAAACGTTTCCAAGAAGCGATGACGATGGCTTATCATACTTATCATGGATTAGAAACAAGAATCGTTCGTATATTTAATACTTTCGGACCAAGAATGCGTTTGAACGATGGTAGAGTATTACCTGCATTTATCGGACAGGCTCTCAGAGGTGAAGATTTAACAATGTTTGGTGATGGTTCGCAAACTCGCTCATTCTGTTATGTGGATGACTTAGTAGAAGGAATCTATCGCTTGTTATTGAGTGATTATGCTCAACCAGTAAATATTGGTAATCCAGATGAGATAACAATCAAAGAATTTGGGGATGAAATTATCAAATTGACAGGTACTGACCAGAAATTAATTTCTTTACCATTACCAAAAGATGACCCTAAGCAACGCAAACCAGACATTACAAAAGCGAAGGAAATCTTAGGTTGGGAGCCAAAAGTGAGTCGTTCGGAAGGTTTGAAAATTACTTATGAGTACTTCAAATCTTTATCAAAAGACGAATTATTCAAAATGGCTCATCATAGAGAGTTTGAACAAAAATAAAATAAAAAAGAGTCATCGAGGTTTTATCCAAGATGACTCTTTTTTTTATTGAAACACTTATTATACATTGAAACGGAAGTGCATAATGTCTCCGTCAATTACTACATAATCTTTCCCTTCTACTGATAGCTTTCCAGCTTCTTTACAAGCAGATTCAGATTTATATTGTTGAAAATCAGCGAACTTGATTACTTCTGCACGGATAAAACCACGCTCGAAATCTGAGTGAATAACTCCTGCTGCTGCTGGAGCTTTCCAACCTTTTTGGATAGTCCAAGCTCTTACTTCTTTCACACCTGCCGTAAAGTAGGTAATCAAGTTTAATAAATAATAAGAACTACGGATGAGTTTATCTAAACCAGATTCAGTAAGATTGTACTCCTCCAAAAACATTTGTCTGTCTTCTTCATCTTCCATCTCTGCAATCTGAGCTTCCAAGGCTGCACAAATTACAACTACTTCAGCACCTTCATCTGCAACCGCAGCTTTCAATTCTTCAACGTACTGATTAGTTCCTTTTGCAATTGAAGCTTCATCTACATTGGCAACATAGATAACAGGTTTGTCTGTTAATAAACATAAGTCACCGATAGCATCAAATTTAGCATCAGGTTCTAAACCTTGAACAGTTCTTGAAGATTTTCCAGCCTCTAAAGTACTTTTATACTGTTGAAGAATTGCCAACTGAGCTCTCGCTTTAGCATCACCAGCTTTGGCTGCACGTTCTACTTTTTGTATTTTTTTATCAACTGATTCTAAATCCTTTAATTGTAATTCAAAATCAATGATTTCTTTGTCCGAAACAGGATTTACTCTTCCTTCTACGTGTACGATATTGTCATCTGCAAAACAACGCACCACGTGAATAATAGCATCTACTTCTCGAATGTTAGCTAAGAATTTATTTCCTAAACCTGCTCCTTGAGATGCTCCTTTTACCAAACCAGCAATGTCCATAAACTCGATTACTGTCGGTAAAACACGTTGCGGATTTACAAGTTTTTCCAGAATATTCAAACGCTCGTCCGGAACAGTTACAATCCCTACGTTAGGTTCAATCGTACAGAAAGGATAATTGGCGGCTTCCGCCTTATTTGAAGAAATTGCACTAAATAAAGTAGATTTCCCAACATTTGGTAAACCTACAATTCCACATTGAAGACCCATTTATATTATTTAATAAATTGCAAAAATTTTATTTGTTGTTTTAAATCCTCTAAAAGTTCATCGTAAGTAATACAGTGAATAGATTTAGATTGGATGATGGTATGCTTGCTTCTCCATTTAAACCTTTTAAAATCATAATCACTTAAATATGAGTCTCTTCCAATAATTAAAATACCTCTAAAATCAATGTCATTTGAATTGAATTTTTCTTTGAATGAAGTAGTTTGTTTTAAATCATCTAATTTCCAAAACCAGTCTATTATTTGGCTGTATCCATGTTCAAACCTATTTGACCAATCTTTTTGATATTTAGCTTTACTTGTTTTAAAAATACTGTTATGCTTGCCGTCCTCAAACTCTATAAAAGCATAAGACTCTTTCATAGAATCGCCGATAGCTAAATCAGCTTTAAAATCGCCAAAAAAATCAAATTCGTAAGATATTCGGTTAATATTACTTAAAGTTGGAAAGTAAATTTTTCCAATGAATGCAGATAAATTAGGTGATTTTCTAAAGAATGGCAAAATATCAGAAGACTCACTTAAATCTTGGTATTCGCTAAGTAGTTTTTCAAAAGCAGATAATTCTTCTTCAACAGATTCCCAATGAATGCTAATTTCTTTAAAGTCTTTCATTGATAGTTTCTATTTACCAAAGCTACCACTAAGTATTGCATGAACATGAAGCATATCTGGTTCATGTTCAAAAATGACTTTATATTCACTTACATTTAAAACATAGTATTTCTTAGAATCTCCTACAATAGGTAACAACTCATATTGTAGAGGTAAATTATCGCTTAATATGTGTTTTAAAGAGTCACTTATTTCATTACGAGAACTTTCTTTCAAGTTATCATAAGCAATTGCAGCGGCACGCTCTAACTCAATATTATCTTGTAATTTTTCCATAAGAATTTACTGTTTGGCTTTTGCAAAGTTACAAGTTAAAACTAATAAATAAAAGGTACACAGTAATATTGACCTAATCGTGAACCTCTTCAATCAAGAATTACTTACAGGTGAGTCTTGATAATATCATTTTCTGAACGTTTGTGTTTCCATCTTCTATGCGACCAAAGATAACAGGAAGGATTTTTTTGAACAGACTTTTCTAATCTCTGAATAAAGCGTTCTAAGATTTCTCCGCTTGCCAAATGCTCATAAGGAGCTTCTGCTATTTTTTCAAAAGTATATTTGTAGTAACCTCTATGACTTTTTTCCAAACCTAAAAAAACAACTGGATAATGAAATTTTCGAGCAATTTTTTCAGTTCCCGTAAAAAAAGCTGAGTCTTGATTTAAAAAATTTGTCCAATAGGCAGATTTCCAATGATGCGGAATTTGGTCTGCCGCCAAGCATAATGCTCGTGGTATATTTTTACGTTCAAAGGTAAGTTTGATAGAATCATTCTTGGGAATGACGAAAGCACCAAAGCGAGTTCTGATTTTATAAGTAAGTTTTTCAAAAAAAGCATTGGAAAGCGGTTGATATACAATGTCCATTTTGATTCCGTGAAGCGACAAAACGTGAATCACCAATTCCCAATTACCTTGATGTCCACCAACGATGATTACGGGCGTTCCTTGGTTGATATATTCTGTAATGGCTTCCAAATTTCCAATTTCAATACGTTTGTTAATTTCTCTTTCAGACATACTCATGCCTTTGAAAAATTCAATAAAAATATCTGCCAAATTGTGGTAAAATGCTTTGGCGATTTGCTGTATTTCAATCTCAGTTTTTTCGGGGAAAGAGTTTTTCAAATTTTCAATCACCACTTTTTTTCGATATTTCAAAACACGGAAAAGTATAAAATAGGCAAAGTCTGAAATACCATAGAGTATCCAAAGTGGAAGTAAAGAAAGTAATTTGAAAAAAAGCATGAGATATTTTTGAAAAATTGTATTTATCGGGTATTAATACAAATGATTTTTATTTAAAAATTTGAAATTAAATCATTATACCGTATTTTAGAGAAATGATAATTGATTTACAATATTTACCAAGTCTCGAATATTTTGCTTGCATACTTCAACAAGAAGTAATTACGATTGAAGCACACGAATATTACGAAAAACAAAGTTACCGAAATCGTTGTATAATTCAGACAACGAATAAGATTGATTCACTGTCTATTCCAGTACAAAATGGCAACAAAAAAGTTTTGATTCGGGATTTGCGGATAGAATATCACCAAGATTGGATAAGAAGACATTGGGGAGCGATTCATTCAGCCTATGGGAAGTCACCTTTTTTTGAGTTTTATGCAGAATATTTCAAAAATATTTTAGACAAAAAACCTGACTTTTTGTTCGATTTAAATGTAGAATTACTGTCAATTTGTCTAAAGCTTTTAAGGCTCGAAAAAAAGATTACATTTACTGAAAAATATGAAAAGGAAGTAGAATTTGATTTCAGAGGCAAAATTCACCCAAAAAGGGATTTTAGCTTGAACGGAATCTACCAGCCAGTAGCCTATCGACAGAACTTTGGCAGTGAATTTGTACCTAATCTGTCTATTCTTGATTTGCTATTTTGTCAGGGAAATCAAGCTTCAAAGATTCTACACAGTTCAATGATAAAATGAACAAAGACGATTATTTTAATGTTAAAAGTTTAATTTAAAAGAGAAATTAGGATATGTTTCCAAGAAAGATATTCTAAGTCCGAGAACAAATTTTACAAAATTTAACTCAGATACTCTATAACGCTATAACTCAAAAGCTCTAAGAATGGAGGCAAAATTTTCAAACAGAGTAAAAGAGGTTATCTCACTCGCTCGTGAGGAGGCAATCAGGCTTGGTCATGACTACATCGGGACTGAACATCTTATTTTAGGAATGATTCGGGAAGGAGAGGGCATTGCCCTTGAACTCATAAAGAAATGTGGAACCAGCCTTGATGACCTGCGTGTCACGATAGAACAAGCAACTAAAAGTGCTGTTCGCTCTTCTTTCACCATCAAAAACAAACAAGATATTCCACTTTCAAGACAGTGCGAGAAAGTATTGAGAGTGACTTACTTGGAAGCAAGAATTTTCAAATCAAACCTCGTTGGAACAGAGCATTTGTTGATGGCGATTCTCAGAGATGAAGATAATTTAGCCAAACAAATCCTTGAGAAGTTCCAGATAAATTATGAATTAATCAAAGACATGGTAGAATATCAATCGAATCCAAATATCAAATCGGGGCCGTCTGATACCGACGACAACGATGATGATGCAAGAATGTTTTCTGGAGGAAATGCTGCTGGGGGAAGTTCTACTACTAATAAAGGTGCTGAAAAATCTAAAACACCTGTATTGGATAATTTTGGTAGGGATTTAACAAAAGTTGCAGAAGCTGGTAAACTTGACCCAATTGTTGGGCGTGAAAAAGAAATAGAAAGAGTTGCTCAAATTCTTTCTCGTAGAAAAAAGAATAATCCAATTTTGATTGGTGAGCCTGGCGTGGGTAAAACTGCCATTGCCGAAGGTTTAGCTTTACGCATTGTTCAGAAAAAAGTATCTCGTGTACTTTTTGGCAAGCGAGTGGTTACGCTTGATTTAGCTTCATTGGTGGCAGGTACAAAATACCGTGGTCAGTTTGAAGAAAGAATGAAAGCGGTAATGAACGAATTGGAAAAATCACCAGATGTGATTTTGTTCATTGATGAATTGCATACCATTGTTGGTGCTGGTGGTGCGTCAGGTTCATTAGATGCTTCTAATATGTTCAAGCCTGCATTAGCTCGTGGTGATATACAAGTTATCGGTGCTACTACTTTGGATGAGTATCGCCAATACATTGAGAAAGACGGAGCTTTGGCTCGTCGTTTCCAAACGGTAATGGTAGATGCTACTTCTATTGAAGAAACCATCGAAATTTTGAACAACATCAAAGATAAGTACGAAGACCATCACCACGTAACTTATACAGATGAGGCAATCGAGCAAGCTGTAAAATTATCTGAACGTTATATTTCAGATAGATTCTTGCCTGATAAAGCGATTGATGTAATGGACGAAGTAGGAGCGAGAGTTCACATTTCAAATATTACTGTTCCTGAAGATATTGTTCGTTTGGAAGAAGCCATCGAAAATATCAAGAAAGAGAAAAATGCAGTAGTAAAATCGCAGAAATACGAAGAAGCTGCTCAGTTGCGTGACCGTGAGAAACGTTTGTTAGACCAATTAGACCGTGCAAAACGTGATTGGGAAGAAGATACCAAACGTCGTCGTTATACAGTTTCAGAAGAAAGTGTTGCCGAAGTAATTGCACAAATGACTGGTATTCCAGTAAACCGTGTAGCTGCTACGGAAGGACAAAAACTTTTGAATATGAATGAGGAATTACAAGGTAAAGTAATCGGACAAAATCCTGCGATTGCTAAACTTGTAAAAGCGATTCAACGTACAAGAGTAGGTTTGAAAGACCCTAAAAAACCAATCGGTTCATTTATTTTCTTAGGGCCTACGGGAGTTGGCAAAACTGAGTTAGCGAAAGTTTTAGCTACTTATCTGTTCGACAAAGAAGACGCTTTAGTGAGAATCGACATGAGTGAGTACATGGAGAAATTCAGTGTATCTCGTTTGGTTGGAGCTCCTCCGGGATATGTGGGTTATGAAGAGGGTGGACAATTGACTGAAAAGATTCGTCGTAAACCTTACGCAGTTGTATTATTAGATGAAATCGAGAAAGCTCACCCAGATGTATTTAATATTTTGTTGCAAGTATTAGACGATGGTATTTTAACAGATGGTTTGGGTAGAAGAGTAGATTTCCGTAATACAATCATCATCATGACTTCAAATATTGGAGCAAGAGATTTGAAAGATTTCGGAACAGGTATTGGTTTCTCAACCAAAACTAAAATCGAAGGTTTGGATGAAGCGATGAAAGGAACGATTCAGAATGCTTTGAAAAAAGCTTTCTCTCCTGAGTTCTTGAACCGTTTGGATGATGTTATCGTGTTTAATTCTCTTGAACGTGAACACATTCACCAAATCATTGACTTAATGTTGAGAAAATTATTTGTTCGTATCACAAATCTTGGATATACTGTTGAATTGACAGAAAAAGCGAAAGACTTTATTGCTGAAAAAGGTTATGATTCGCAATATGGTGCAAGACCTTTGAATCGTGCGATTCAACGTTATTTAGAAGACCCAGTTGCCGAAGAAATTTTAAAAGGTGATTTAGCTAATGGCGACGTTATCTTAGCAGATTACTCAGGTGAAGGCGATTCTCTAACGCTCTCAAGAGTTTTAGCAACGTCTCCGACAGAAGAATAAATTAGTCTTTATAAAAGAAGGGCTATTTCAAATGAAAATTTTGAGATAGCCCTTTTTGTTTTACTAATTCAAAAACTTGAAAGACAAACGGTTATTGAAATATTGGAGTTGAAAGCCTAAAAAATCAAGGAAAAGTACAAGTACTTTCAAAGATACTGGATATAATTTTGTTGTCTTGGGGCGTTGTGCTATTTTTGAGCTTTGGAAATAACAATTAATTCAAAATAAATGGCATTATTAACTAACAAGGTGGTCTTGGTAACGGGTGCTTCAAGAGGCATCGGTCGGGCAATTGCCTTTAAAATGGCTCAAGAAGGGGCAAATGTTGCTTTTACTTATCTTTCATCTGTGGAAAAAGGTCAGGCTTTAGAAGCAGAATTATCGGCTTTAGGTGTTAAAGCAGTTGGCTATCGTTCGGATGCTTCTGATTACAAACAAGCAGAAGATTTGATGAATTCAGTAGTAGCTGATTTCGGGAAAATTGATGTATTAGTAAACAATGCAGGTATCACCAAAGATGGCTTGTTGATGCGTATGACAGAAGAGCAATGGGATTCTGTGATTCAAGTAAACTTGAAATCTGTTTTTAACCTTACTAAAGCAGCTACAAAACCTATGATGAAAGCAAAGGCTGGTTCTATTATCAACCTTACTTCTGTGGTAGGTATTCGTGGAAATGCTGGTCAAGCAAATTATGCAGCCTCTAAAGCAGGTATTATTGGTTTTACTAAATCTGTCGCTTTAGAATTAGGTTCAAGAAATATTCGTTCAAATGCCATCGCTCCTGGTTTTATCGAAACCGAAATGACTGGCGAATTAAATGCTGCGGCTACTGAAGAATGGAAAAAATCTATTCCTTTGAAACGTGGCGGACAACCTGAAGAAGTAGCAGACGCTTGTGTTTTCTTAGCTTCGGATATGTCTCGTTATATCACTGGTCAAGTATTACAAGTTGATGGTGGTATGTTGACGTAGTGAATGAATGAGTGATTTAGTGGTTCATTTAAAAACAGTCACTAAATCACTCATTCACTAATTCACAATTATTTTCTACCTATTTTGATAAGAGACAACAAACAACCCCAACATGAAATTCGATTTTCTCTTTCAATCCTCTCCTTGGTTTATTCCGCTTTGTCTTTTGGTTGGTGGCGTTTATGCTTTTGTTCTCTACCAAAAAAATACGCATTGGACTAAATCCCAAAATTATTTATTGGCTGCTTTCAGATTTGTGTCTGTCAGTGTGCTGTCCTTGCTTTTACTTAGCTTTTTGATTCGTCAAATCACACAAGTTACTCAAAAAAAGACAGTCGTTTTTGCCATTGATAATTCTTCATCTCTCAATATCGTTGGACAAAAAACACTTACTGAACTCAAAAATAGCCTTAATGATTTAAAAGAAAGTTTAGAAAATAAAGAATACCAAGTAGATTTTGCTACCTTCGACGAGCAGAAACCTCAAGACCTCAACAGCATTCAATTCAATAAAGCTACCAGTAACCTTTCACAGTTACTTTCTGGTATTAAAAATACTTTTGAAGACCAAAATCTAACAGATGTAGTTTTGGTTTCAGATGGAATTTTCAATGAAGGAATTTCGCCTGCTTCCGAAAACTTCAATTTTGTAGTCAACACTGTCGGTTTGGGCGATACTATTCCCAAAAAAGACGTAGCCATCAAAACCGTTTACGCCAATAAAATTGCCTACTTGGGTAATAAATTTCCTGTGCAGGCAGATATTTCTGCTTTTGGTTTTTCGGGAAAAACAGCCAATGTGTATTTGAAACAAGCAGGAAAAATTATTGATAAACAAGTACTGAGTTTTCAGCAAAATGATGATTTTAAAAGCATAACATTCAATGCAACGGCTTCGCAAATTGGCGTTCAGCATTTGACTGTTGAGGTAGATTTTCTGAATGGAGAATTTACTAATCGTAACAATCGTCAAGACGTTTATGTAGAAGTAATTGATGGAAAAGAGAAAATTTTACTCTTGGCACTTGCTCCGCATCCAGACGTAAAAGCCTTGAAAAGTATCATCGAAAAAAATGAAAATTATGAAGTAGATGTAAAAATTCTAACCGAAAATGCGAATCCTGATGTACTTTCTAAGAATTATAATTTACTGATTTTACACCAATTACCCGATGTAGAAGATACTTATGAGAACGTTTATCAGCCTTTAATTGCCAAAGGAATTCCTACTTTTTTAGTTTTGGGAAATCAATCTGGTGTGAACCAATTGAACCAATGGAATCAGTTAGTAAAAATCAATACTGATTTTGGAGAAATCGACAAAGTAACAGGCGTTTTTAACAAGAATTTTAAATCGTTAAATTTTGAATCGAATCAATTAGACATCGTTTCAAAGTTTTCGCCTATTTCAGTTCCTTTTGGTGAATATACTTTGTTGCCCAATACAGAAGTTGTTCTGTACCAAAAAGTAGGGAACACGCAAACTCCCAATCCTTTATTAGCTGTCGGTACAGGTGCAAAAAAATCGGCGATTTTTATGGGTGAAGGACTTTGGAATTGGCGTTTGGAAGAATACCAACTCACAGAAAAACAAGTGGTAGTGGACGACATTATTACTAAAGTTTTACAATATATTTCAGCCAAAGACGACAAACGAAAACTAAGAGTATATCCTGTAAGAAATTTGTTATCGGTAGGAGAGAAGGTCGTTTTTGAAACGGAAATTTATAATGCCATTTACGAAAAACTTTATGATATACCGATAAAATTAGAAATCAAAGACGAGAAAGGCATTACTAAAACTTTTACTTATTCGACTTCTCCAGAAAATACCAAATTTGAAATCAGTACTTTACCCGCAGGCGTGTATCGCTACAAAGCCGTAGCAACAGTACTTGGTAAAACTGAGCAAGCTACGGGCGAATTTGTGATTAGAGATTTACAAATCGAAAATGCAAACCTGACGGCTGATTTTGATGAGTTAAGACAATTATCGAAAAAAACTGGCGGAACATTTTACAAGCACAATCAGTTTGAAACTTTGAAACAAGCAATACTGAATCATCAAGTACCTGATAAAATAGAAGCCACTGAAGACTTAAAAGAAATGATAAATCTTCGTTGGATATTTTTCTTGATACTTACTTTACTCACGGCTGAATGGGTAATTAGGAAGTACTTGGGAGGATATTGAGTTAGTTATGAATTTTGAATTATGATTTTTTTTGGCAATGATTGATAATTACGAATCAGTAACTTTTATTACTTCTTTAGTGATGTTTATTTCGTTAAATAGCTGACAAACAAATAATTAAGAAAAAAATAATAATCATCAATAACTATTTACCAATCACAAATTTATTACAATCTCAATCAACTATGAAACAAAATTTTAAACAATTGCTGAAAACGGCAGCTTTTGTGTTGTTGGTTTTAACGAGTGTTAAAACTACTTCACAAGCTCAAAAAACAGATTATGTCTTTGGCGATGCTATGCCTGATGCTCCCGAATTAGCTCCCAGAGGAGAATACAAAGTAGGAGTAAGAACACTTGAATTTGTGCATAAAGGACAAGTGGATATTCTGAAATCGAAAGCAGGCGTTGACCCACTTTATGATAGACCTTTGAAAGTAGAAGTTTGGTATCCAGCCAACTTGGCTGAAAATGAAAAAGAAGCTGTACTCTACGACCAAGTATTTGGTGTTTCAAACGACCCTAAACGTCCATTAATTCCTTTCAAATTTCCGGGTAGAGCGGCTCGTGATGCAAAACCGAGAACTGATGCAGGAGTTTTTCCTTTACTGATTGTGTCGCATGGTTACTTGGGTTCAAGATATTTGATGACTTATCTTACAGAAAATTTGGCTTCAAAAGGCTATGTTGTGGTGGCAATTGACCATACAGAATCTACTTATCGTGATGCTTCGCCTTTTCAGAGTACTTTATTGAATCGAGGAAAAGATATTTTGTTCGTCTTGAATCAAATGGCTGAATTGTCGAAAGCTAATAGTAAGAGCTTTTTGGCAGGATTAGCGGATGCCAATAATACGGCTTTGATTGGTTATTCAATGGGTGGTTATGGCGTGTTGAATGCCGCAGGAGCAGGGTATAGCCAGCAAGCGATTGGTTTGTTTTCTGCTTTGACGGGCGGTAGTAAAGCCATCGAAGTACGCTCTGCTGGTAATGCTGAGTATGCGGCTTCGCAAGATGCACGCATCAAAGCGGTAGTTGCTTTTGCTCCGTGGGGAATGCAACGTGGGGTTTGGGATGCCGAAGGACTAAAAGGCTTGAAAGTACCTACTTTTTTTGTAGCAGGAAATCAAGATGATATTTCGGGTTATGAAGATGGAATCAAGGCGATTTATAAAGGAACGATTAATAGCGACCGTTACTTGCTTACTTATATGAATGCCCGCCATAATGTAGCACCGAATCCACCACCAGCGGAGGCTTTTATTCCGGAACATGCCAGAGACTATTTTCATTATTCAGAACCTGCTTGGAACGAAAAACGCATCAATAATATCAACCAACATTTTATCACAGCATTTTTAGGCATTCAGTTGAAACAAAAAGATTTTGGGAAGTACTTGTCGGTACAAGCGAATTCAAACGAAAAGAACTGGACAGGTTTTCCGCCACGTTCGTCAGTTGGTTTAGAATTATTACACGAAGTACCAGTGAAATAATTTAATTTTGCAGATAACTCAGTATGACTTGATGATTACCCAGAAGTAATCATCAAGTCTTTTTTTATTAAAGATTATGGAATTTTTTACGATTATTAATATTGGCGGAACGATTGCTTTTGCTGTTTCGGGTACTTTGGCTGGCATCAGAAAACAATTGGATATTTTTGGTTTATCAGTAATCGCTTTCGTGACTTCTATTGGTGGAGGAACGATTCGTGATGTTTTGATTGGACATTTTCCTGTAAGATGGTTGCTCGATTCTTCTGTGATTTTGTTGATTATTGGCATTGCTGTACTTACAATACTCTTTAAAAATCATATTGAAAAATTGGATAAAACCCTAACACTCTTCGACTCGCTGGGTTTAGGATTTTTTACTTTAAGAGGAATCCAAGAAGGACTTGCCATTGATTTGGACTTGATGGCTTGTATTATTTTAGGAACAATTACGGCTTGTTTTGGTGGTGTAATTCGAGATACTTTTTTGAATGAAATCCCGACACTTTTCAAGAAAGAGATTTATGCAACAGCTTGTATTATCGGTGGTTTGTTGTACTTTTTGCTCAGAAAAATAGGTTTGCCGACAGAATTAGTCGAAACTTTAACAGTGATGAGTATCGTAGGAATTAGGCTTTTTGCAGTAAAGAAAAATATTTCTTTGCCTAAAATAAAATAGGGCTGAGAAAATCCTCAGCCCTAATGGTTTTTAAAATTCTAAAGTATTACTACAAATCGAAACGGTCAAGGTTCATTACTTTTGTCCATGCAGCTACAAAGTCTTTTACGAATTTATCTTGTCCGTCAGCACAAGCATATACTTCGGCAATGGCTCTAAGCTCAGAGTTTGAACCAAAAATCAAATCTGCTCTTGTTCCTGTCCATTTTACTTCTCCGTTTTTACGGCTACGTCCTAAGAATACCTCTTGGTCGTTTGAAATAGCACTCCAAGTAGTTCCTAAGTCAAGTAAATTCACAAAGAAATCATTCGTCAATGTTTGTGGACGTTTGGTAAATACACCATGTGAAGACTGGTCGAAATTAGTATTCAACACACGCAAACCACCTACTAAAACAGTCATTTCAGGAGCAGTAAGCGTCATTAACTGTGCTTTATCTACCAACATTTCTTCCGTAGAAATACTGTATTGTTTCTTTTTATAATTGCGGAAACCATCGGCAATTGGTTCAAGTACAGCAAATGATTCAACATCAGTTTGTTCAGCCGAAGCATCGGTACGTCCTGCTGTAAATGGTACTGTAATTTCATAACCTGCATTTTTCGCTGCTTGTTCGATACCCACATTACCAGCCAACACGATAAGGTCTGCTAATGACACCTTTTTAGCTCCCGTTTGAATACCGTTGAATTCACCTTGAATACTCTCAAGTGTTTGAAGTACTTTAGCTAAAGAAGCAGGATTATTTACTTCCCAATCTTTTTGTGGAGCTAAACGAACACGAGCACCATTAGCACCACCACGTTTGTCTGAGCCACGGAAAGTTGAAGCAGAAGCCCATGCAGTTGATACCAATTCCGAAACAGACAAGCCAGAAGCTGCGATATTTGCTTTCAAGGCTGCAATATCGTTTTCATCAACAAGTTCATGGTCAACAGCAGGGATTGGGTCTTGCCAAATCAAATCTTCTGCTGGTACTTCATTTCCTAAATAAAGTACTTTTGGCCCCATGTCACGGTGCGTTAATTTAAACCAAGCACGAGCAAAAGCGTCTGCAAAAGCTTCTGGGTTTTCATGGAAATGTCTTGAGATTTTTTCATAAGCAGGGTCTAATCTCAAAGCCAAATCGGTTGTGAACATGATTGGAGCATGGCGTTTACTGGCATCGTGTGCATCAGGAACGAGGTCTGTTGCTACTCCACCTTTTGGTGTCCACTGATGAGCTCCAGCAGGGCTTTTCGTCAATTCCCAGTCATAACCAAATAAGTTATCAAAGTAACCATTACTCCATTGTGTTGGCGTACTTGTCCAAGCACCTTCCAAACCACTTGTGATAGTATAACCACCATTACCACTGCCATAAGTATTTTTCCAGCCAAGTCCTTGTTCTTCAATACCTGCTGCCGCTGGTTCTGGACCAACATATTTACTTGGGTCTGCGGCTCCATGAGCTTTACCAAAAGTATGTCCACCTGCAATCAAAGCAACCGTTTCTTCGTCGTTCATAGCCATACGTGCAAAAGTCTCACGAATGTCACGAGCCGCCGCTAATGGGTCTGGAGTACCATTTGGTCCTTCTGGGTTTACATAAATTAATCCCATTTGTACAGCCGCTAATGGATTTTCTAATTCACGATCGCCAGAGTATCTTTTGTCGTCCAACCATTTTCCTTCTGAACCCCAATAAATATCTTCTTCTGGTTCCCAAACATCTATACGACCACCACCAAATCCAAAAGTTTTAAAGCCCATTGATTCTAATGCACAGTTACCTGCTAAAATCATCAAATCAGCCCAAGAGATTTTCTTACCATATTTTTGTTTAATTGGCCAAAGCAACAAACGAGCTTTATCCAAATTACCGTTGTCTGGCCAGCTATTCAAAGGAGCAAAACGCTGTGTACCAGCACCAGCACCACCACGACCATCAGCAGTACGATAAGTACCAGCACTGTGCCAAGCCATACGGATAAAGAAAGGGCCATAATGACCATAATCTGCTGGCCACCAATCCTGTGAAGTAGTCATTAAATCAACAATTTCTTGCTTAACAGTAGCCAAATCAAGCGATTTGAACTCCTCAGCATAATTGAAATCTTCACCCATTGGATTCGTCAAAGCAGAGTGTTGACGCAAAATATTTAGCCTTAATTGATTGGGCCACCAATCGTGATTTCTCGTACCACCGCCAGCGGTTTGCTTGATGATTGGGGTTGCACCTGTACCATGATTAAAAGGGCATTTGCCTGCTCCGTTTTGTGATGATGAATGTTGTTCCATGTCGATTTTAAAATTAATGTAATGATAAATTTTGAGGACTGCTTATTGATAGACTTAAAGTTTATTTCAGTTTTACAGATTTGATTGTTAGCGAATTAGCTTTTGAGGTTTTATTTTCTATTCTGTAAATATAGAAATTGCTCTGATTTTAAACTTTAAATCATTAATATTTTTTTAAGATTATATGTTATTTTTTTTATAATCAATGCTCAAAATTACATGGAAGAATTTTATAAATCAAATTGATAGTTTTTATATATGAATAGTTTAAATCTATATTGTATTATTTGTTTAAGATAATATCACAGCCGAAAGAAGTATAGGCTTGCCAATCAATTACTTATACGACTGAGGAGTTGAAATGGGTATTTTTAAATTAGAAATCGTAAAGTCTGAATTGTAAAAAGGTTTTATTGAAAATAAATTAGCAAAAAAAATATTGAGTGAGTCTTGATGGAAAAAAATGTAATCTTACAATAGACTTTTGTAAGGAAACAAAACAATTTTGTAAGCTTGCAATGACATTTTGTAAGATTACAAAAAAGTTTTGCAACCTTATTTCAAAGAAATAAAGGCAAGAAAATGTTCATGTAAACTTGCAAAAAATAATTGTAAGTCAGCAAAATGGTTTTTCATTCTTACAATAAACTTTTGCAGGCTTGCAATACAGCTTTGTAAGCTTACAGAGAATTATTGTAAGTCAGCAAAGTAGTTTTGTAAGGTTGCATAGAATCATTGTTAGTCAGCAATAAAATATAAAATGTTTGATTAAAATTCATGTCATCAGCCAAAATTAAAGCTTCAACTTTTATCGAAAATTTGTGTATTTTAGTGGGTGATTTGTTGATATAGTTTCAGAGGCAAGAGGGTGTTATCGAATTTCATTTAACATAGAAAGATTCAATAAATATCTCATAAATAGGAATTTAAGAGTAGGCTTACACTATCTCTTATTCGTATCATCACAAATAACCTAATATTTTGTTCCATCATCAATTATGATTGAACGTAATGGATAAGCTAATTCGCCAAATTATTTGTGGAGACACAAACAATGGCGATAAAAAAATAAAAGTGTAAAAAATTCATCAAACCATCAAACCCAAATAATCAAATGAAAGAAAATAACAAACTCGCTGAATTAACCTTAGAAGAACTACTAATAAAACAAAAAAAGGCAAAGGCTGCTTTTATAGGAGTGTGCATTGTGATGACAATTGCTTTAATTACTCTGGTTTATCTTGTTGTAAAAAGTAAAAATTATGTATTACTTGGTGTTGGAGGTGCTAGTGTTCTCACTCTTTTACCAAGTTTTATCGTTCTAAAACAAATAGATACCGAAATAAAATCACGTAAAGCTTAATCTATTGCCACTATTCATTTCTTCACGAACAATTCAACGAAATATTTGTGAAAACACAATAAAAATTCATTCAATAGGTCGGGACTTAAGTCCCGACCTATTGAATGAAAGGTTTTACCGGTGTTATTCACCTTAAACATATTTAAACTTTCTATCATTTATACTATGAAAACACTTCATACAGTTACCCAGCCAATACAATTTCCTACATTTTGGGATGAAGAATGGTTAAAAGTAGCCATTGATGAGTTAGACAGTCGAAAAATGACACCAGATGAAAAGGCATCGTTAGAGATTTTAATCGCACGCAATGCAGAATCTGTTAAGGCTGAGAGTAGAAAGATAAAACTAGCACGAGAAGCTGAAAACTTAGCTGTAAAAACTGAAACTGTAATAAAAGCACTATCAAAAGGGCTTGACATTGAAACAATTGCGGAGATTGCTGGCGTTTCTGCTGATTTTGTAGTATCTGTTCAACAACAGATTTCTTCAAAATAATTCTAAGCTTTTGTACTATTTTAATCATTCTTAAATTGTTGAATTATGAGTGCAGAACAAAGAGATAAATACGAACAAAGTTTAATCCACTATCTGGATATGAAAAATGTCATTGATACTGCTGTTGAAGAGGCTGTCGAAAAAGCTGTTGGAAAAGCCGTTAAAGCAACCCAAATTAATATCGCCAAAAGCCTTATTTCAATAGGTTTAGATAATGAGACCATTGCACAAGGTACAAATTTGACGACTGAACTAATAGAAAAACTACGGACTGAATTGAAGAAAGATTGATTTTCAGTTTCAACAATTAAATAAAATATCTGTAAAGACCCAATAACGATAGAGATAAATACAAAAGGTCGAGACGTAAGTCCCGACCTTTTGTTTGTAAAGCATAAAACATTATCCAATTTTGGGCAAGTTAGCCTCTATTTCTTTGCGGTTTACTTCTTCCCATTCGGGTAAAAGTAAATGTTCACCTAATTCTTCTTCTGCTTCGTCAACGGTAAAGCCCGGTGCGAGTGTTGCCATTTCAAACCACATTCCGGCATAAGGACGAAAGTAAACTGAATGAAAATACTTGCGGTCTTTCATATCAGTAGGTACAAAACCTTTTTCAATCATTCTTTCACGCATTGCCATTAGGGCAGCGTCGTCTTCAACAATCCATGCTACGTGATGAACTGTACCAATGCCATTGCGTCCATGAGCAGTATTTTCATCCAAACGCATTTCAAGATACATTCCAGCACCACCACCGTTTACGTTCAAGCGTACTCTGTTGTTTTCTTGGGCGGCGATAGTCATATTCATTTCTGCTTGTAAAAAATCAAGCATCAATTCCCAATGTTCGGGTGCAATCGAAAGCGTAACGTGGTGAATACCTTTTACGCCAACGGCTTCGGTAATTTCTGTTTCATCTGGACTAATCCATGTTTTACGAGTATCAGTATCATCGCCAATCAATTCGATTTGTAAGCCCGAAGGGTCACGAAACCAAAGGTAAGATTGTCCGAAACGTTTACCGTGCAAGACGCTTGTGCCTTGTTCAGTCAAGCGTTTTTCCCAAAATGGAAGTGCCGATGCTGGTACAGAAAGAGCCGTAGCGATAATTAATCCTGTTCCTTCTTCGCCTTGTTTTACATTGGGCTGTCCTTTATAAGGGAAGGTGGTGAAAATGGTACTTGGAGTACCAACTTGGTCGCCATAATAGAAATGATAGACGTTATGATTATCGAAATTGACTGTTTTCTTAATCAATCTCATTCCTAAAGTATGTGTATAAAATTGATAATCTGCTTGGGCATCATTTACCGTAGCTGTTACGTGATGAATACCTTTTATAAAATCTGAAGTTTTCATAATTAATGAATGTTTAATGTTATTTTGATTGATGTTTTTAAAAGCGAATAAATAATGACCTTCTGCGTTTGGCTTCAATGTTTCGGGTGCGATGTCCTTTTCCCCAAGTATCTTCTACCAATAAAATGTCTCCTCCGTAGAAAGTTCTTTTTTCTCCATCTGATGTTTCAATTTCTATTGCTCCATCCAGTAAAACAATGTACTGTCGGGCTGGTGCGTGATGGAAATCCCAATCGTAAGTAGCTTCATTTTCTCTGAAAATCAAGTCTGAAACAGGTTGTAAATCAGACAAATCGCCAATTGTTCCTTTTTTTTCTAAAAGAATATCCAAAACTTCAAAGTGCGATTCTCCTGTTTGGTCGGCATATATTTTTGTTACTTTCATCTCTTTGTTTGTTTGTGACAAAGTTAGAGCAAGGACAAAGCCCAGAAAATAGAAAAACCATGATTTATGTTGTCAAAATCATGGTTTTTCTGAAATCTAATAATAGAAGAGTGATTGGTGATTAGTTGTGCTTGCTTAAAACAATATTAATTAAATCTCAAAACTCCGCACTCAACATTCAACATTTTTAAATCATTCCCTCATTTCCCTAAAAGTAGAAAATGAAATACCTTCACATTTTTTGAAGAATTTACTAAACTGTGCTGCATCTTCATAGCCCAGTGAGTAGGCAATTTCTTTGGCAGACATTTCCGAAAAACGGGCCAATCGTTTGGCTTCTAAAATCAAACGATTCATAATAAAATCTTTGGCAGAAGTACCTGTTTCTGATTTTATGATTTCGTTGAGATAATTACTCGTCAAGTGTTGCGAATCGGCATAATCTGCTACTTGATGCCACGCTCTGAAATGTTTTTCTACATCATTTTTAAAATGCCTCACAATATCTGCCTGACGTTTATCAAGCTTGATATTTTTTTCTTGATTTTCATACTTTAGACGATTGCACTCTAATAAAAATAGCTTCAACCATGCCCCGACGGCTTCCCATTGATAAGGCTGTTGCTTGTTGATTTCGCTTTTGAATTTTTCAAAAAAAGGTAAAATTCTTTCCATATCAGTCGCTGTGAGTGATAAAGGTTTGGATTCATCACAATTAAAAAACAAAGACATTTCTGTCAATGCCTCGGGCGAAATACTGTACTTTAATAAAAAGTCGGGCGTAAACATCATTACATGACCTTTTAATAAAGCTAAAGTATCGGGTTCAACTTCGAGTTGATGAATTTGCTCAGGTGAAACAAAATAAACTGTATGAGCTTTTAAAGCATAATTTTTAAAGTCAATTTGATGTGTCCCCACTCCGTTTTCGAGGGCAATCACCGTAAAAAAATTATGTCGGTGTGGCTGTACCTCTTTTGAGGGTTTAGTTCTTTCCATTTCAATTGCCTCCATGCTTTTATAAACAAAGGGAGCTTGAAGTTGTTGTATTCTAATTGTTGAATTCATCATGTTTAGGGTTAAAATTGAGTGAAAGGTAATATCAATTTTAAGAGTAAACAGTTCGCAGGCTGATTTTATCCATTTTGATGAAATATTTCTCATAAAAAATCACAATCCGTTATTTTGACAAGAGCTACCCTCTTTTTGCCATTTCTATGCCTTTATAATTGATATACCTTTGAATCATTAAAACATCACAAAAAGGACAAGAAAATGAAAACTCCATTAATAACAGGTTTGCATCACATTACAGCAATGGCTTCAGACCCACAAGTAAATCTTGATTTTTATGCAGGCTTTTTAGGCTTACGTTTAGTGAAAAAAACAGTTAATTTCGACGCTCCAGATGTTTATCACCTTTATTATGGCGACGAAACTGGTAATGCAGGAAGTATTATGACTTTCTTCCCATTTGGGGCAAGTCCTTACAGAGGAAAGCATGGAACAGGACAAGCCGCAACGACTTCGTTTTCAATTCCGATGAATGCGATTGACTATTGGATGAAACGTTTTGAGCAATACGATATTAAATACAAACACCCACAAAGTCGTTTCAACGAAGCGGTTATTTATTTTGAAGACCCAGACGGCTTGGGTTTAGAATTGGTTGCCAACGATACTGATACTCGCTCGCCATTCACTTATGGACATATTCCTGCTGAATTTGCTATCCGTGGTTTTTGGGGAAGTGAATTATGGGAAACCAGTTACGAACGCACAGAAGCACTATTAACAGGTCATTTAGGTTATAAATTTATCGGTGAAGCAGGCGTAAGAAGACGTTATGTCCCTGAAAACGCCGCAGGCGAATTAGCTGGAAAATATGTAGATATTCTTTGGGATTCAAACCAAAGATATGGACAAGGTGGTATTGGTACAGTGCATCATATTGCTTTTGATACGCCAACTGATGAAACACAACAAGCTGTCCGTGAAATTTTACTTTCAAAACATTACGTGCCAACACAAGTGCTTGACAGACAGTATTTTCATTCAATTTATTTTCGTGAACCGGGAGGCGTTTTATTTGAAGTAGCTACTACTCCTCCGGGATTTGTTTTAGATGAAACCGTCGAAAACTTGGGTACAGCTTTAAAATTACCACCTTGGCAAGAACGCAACAGAGGTCAAATTGAAAAATTATTACAGCCTATTTCTTTAGAAAAAACGTTAGAGAAATATGCTTTGAAAGTGTAAAAAATGACTTAGAGAGTGATTGGTAATTAGTAATTGGTGATTAGTTTTTCACTAATCATCAATTATTTATACTGAAAATATCACTTGTTCTATTGATTACTTATTCAATCCCAAAAAACATTATAATCATGGCAATTCATCAAATAGAAAATACCGTTTTCGCAGGAAAACCATTAGATACAGCTTCCAAAGTACTGATAATGATTCACGGAAGAGGAGCGAATGCTCAGAGTATTTTAAGCTTGGCAGAGCATTTATCTGTGAAAGATTTTGCTCTTGTTGCTCCAAATGCAACAGGCAATACTTGGTATCCACTAAGCTTTTTAGCTCCCGAAGCACAAAATGAACCTTATTTATCGTCGGCATTGAGTTTGGTAACCGATTTGGTAAATCAATTAAAAGCCCAAGGATTTCAATCAAAAGATATTTACTTCACGGGCTTTTCACAAGGAGCTTGTTTGACTTCTGAATTTTTGGGACGAAATGCCGAAAGATTTGGCGGAGCATTTATTTTCACTGGAGGACTTATTGGCGATAGCCTAAAAACCAATCGTTATCAAGGAAATTTTGAAGGTACGCCTATTTTTATAGGTTCGAGCAATCCAGATTTTCATGTACCTGTTGAAAGAGTATATGCCACTACCAATATTTTTAAAGATTTAGGGGCAAATGTTACCGAAAAAATCTACCCTAATATGGCACATACCATCATCGAAGATGAAATTAAAGAAGCGAATAAAATATTGGCTTTATCGGTATAGTAAAAAAATGTATTCCTTAGGTTACATTAAAAACCTAAGGAATACACCTTTAAACAAACACCGATAAATCTCCCAATCCTTGACGAATTATATCAAAGTCATCTGTGGTAGCATCTACAATGGTTGAAGGAATATTATTTCCATAACCGCCATCAATTACAATATCTACTTGATGCTGAAATTTCTCAAAAATTAATTCTGGGTCGGTTGAATACTCTACGATAGAATCATCGTCATGAATAGAAGTGGTAATAATTGGATTGCCTAATTCTTGGACAATCAAACGTGGAATTTCATTGTCTGGAATCCTGATACCTACTGTTTTTTTACTTTGTGAAAGTACTTTTGGTACTTTATTATTGCCTTCTAATATAAAAGTAAACGGCCCAGGCAAAGCTTTTTTCATTAATTTAAAACCTGCATTTGATACTTTAGCATAATCAGAAATGTGGCTTAAATCGTTGCAAATGAATGAAAAATTGTTTTTATTGGGCTTAATTCCTTTGATTTGACATATTCTCTCTACTGCACGAGTATTATGAATATCACAACCCATTCCATACACTGTATCGGTCGGATAAATAATTACACCACCGTCACGCAAGCAGGCTACGATTTGAGCTACCTTTCTCATATCCGTCCCTTTTTCATAAAGTCTTATAAATTCTGCCATGAGTTGTTTAGCTATGCTAATGATTAATTGTTTATAAAATGTTCTGGCACAAATCTTCACAAACTCGCCCCAAAGTACTCCATATTGCTACTGGCAATTACTCGCCAAGAGTGATTCAGAAAGAAGTCAGTAGTTTGGCTGCTACTTACGATGTCTATGTTTTACAGGCTGTCGGCTTGAACGACCGTGAAGAAAAAGCACAGATTTATCCTTTATCTTATTACCCTCAAATCTGGAAAAGAGTTCTCTTTAATTACCCAATTATATTGTATTATTTCTTTAAGATTCGTCCGCAAATCGTTCATTTACATCTTTGGGAACTCGTTCCCTTTGGCTGTTTTTGTAAGTTGTTTAACACCAAAATTATTTTAGATGTTTATGAAAATATGCACAAAAAAATCGCTTCCAAAGAACAATATAACCAGCGACTTTATAAACTCCTTTTTCAGTTTTTTGATAAAATTGCTCGGAAATACTTCTTCCTGATTTTCGCTGAAAATACTTATCTGACAAGTTATCCAAATCTTTCAAAACAACATACTGTTTTGTTGAATTATCCACGAATTGAGCAATTTTCTACGATTCAATTTAGACCAAACCTTCAAAAACCTACCATTTTTTATGTAGGACAGATTTCCGAAGAAAGGGCTTTTGATACAATTCTTAAAGCGATTTGTATCTTAAAAAATCAATTTTCAAATATTCAACTTAATCTTTTTGGTTACTTTAACAATGATGGATTTGCTCAAGTATTTCAAAGCTGGATTTCAGAAAATCATTTATCCGAAAATGTACATTACTTCGGTATGAAGGCTTTTGAAGAAACCGCTGAAATCTCAAAAGATGCTTTTGTAGGCTTGGCTTTATTGAAAGATTTTGGCGATTACAGAGATTCATATCCAACCAAAATGTTTGAATATATGGCAACAGCTTTGCCAGTAATTACTGCTGATTTTCCACATTGTTTGTCGGTGATTCAGCAAGCGAAATGTGGTTTTGGCATTAATTCAGAAGACGAAAATGCTTTGGTAAAAAAAATACTTTGGTTACTCAATCATCCGAAAGAAGCCCAAGCAATGGGAGAGGCTGGGAAAAAATCAGTCGAAAAATATTATAACTGGCGTAGCGAAGAAAAGAAATTATTAGACTTTTATCAGTCTATTCTTAATGCTTAAACAAAGCCGATAAGTTAAGTACAGGCGATTTATTGGGATTTTCAAAGTATTGAGTATCGTAAAAAAGTAAGTCAAAAAATTATGTCCGTTCAGTTGTTGCAATAATTCAATTACTTCATTGCCAGCGTCAAAATTCTCAGAAAAAACACATTGTCTGAGTACCAAATGTAATCTTTCAACTAAGGCTTTGTTTTCAGATGCTGAACGATTTAAAGCTAAAATTTTCTTGCAAACTTGTACTGTTGAAGGTACTAAATGGTTTTTCTTTTGGATAAACTTGGTAGAAAGCGAACCCGAAACAATGCGTTGTTGGGTTAAAATCTCGGGCAAGTATTTGTATTTCCAGTTACGAGACGAACGAATCCAGAAGTCAAAATCTTCATAAGCCAGTGTTTCATCATAACCTTTTAGTTCGTCGAATACTTCTTTTTTTATCATCATTGACGATGGTAAAATAAAAGATTTTCGGATTAATGCTTCATAAATATCTCCGCTCGGAACGTTTTGTTCAGCCTTATAAAAAGTCTTGAGATAAGTAGCATTTTCATCAATAAAATCAAGATTGGAGAATACGACACCCGTATCAGTAGTAGCATTTTCAAAGGCTTCAACTTGTTTACGAACTCTTTCGGGCAAGAGAATATCATCAGTCGCTAAATCAATGATATACTTTCCTTTAGCGTATTTTAAAGCCTGATTAAAGGATTTGCAATTGCCTAAATTGCGTTCATTGAAGATGATTTTTATTGAAGGGTGTTTTTGAGAAATGGCTAAAATTTTATTTCTACTGTCATCAGTGCTACAATCATCCATGATAATTAATTCAATAGCTTGATAACTCTGCTTGAGAACAGACTGGATTGAGGCTTCTATAAATTTTTCGTGATTGTAGCACAAAGCAATAATGCTAACCGTTGGCGTGAAAAACATAAATTATACGTAAAGAATGAATCTTTGGCATGATGTTGGCAAGGATGTATTTTGTAAAAATAAAAATGACGAAATCGTCAATTGATTTTTATGGGTTAGTGTTATTGAAAAGCCACTTTTTCTGAAAGGTGGCTTTCTTATTTTTTAGCCATAAAAATAAAGACATTACGCTAAGTATTAAATTTTAGGATTATATAAGTGTCTTATAATTAGGAATATAAAATGTTAGTCGTTATTTGCTAATGAATACTTAACTGTTGGTTTTCCTTTTGTTTTTATCCTTTTTATAAAGAGTTTGTACAATGCTTGCGTTGATTTCAAAGCCTAAAATCAGAATTAAGGCAATTAAATAAAGCCAAACCATAAGAGCAATGAATGTACCAATCGCCCCATAAAGGCGGTTGTATGAAGCAAAATTTGATAAGTAAAACGAAAATAAATTGGAAACTAAAATTGTAAGAATTGAGGCTGTGATTGAACCTGCATTAAAAAATTTCCATTTTTCATGAATCGCTGGAGCCCAGTAATAAATAATAGAAATAGTAATAAAGAAGATTAAGAAGATAACAAAATAAGTAAGAAACTGAAGTGCATAAAATGTAAAGTCTCGGTTTAATACGCCTTCATCGAACAAAAAATCTACTAAAAGTCTTCCCACAATCAGAAAGCCAATGGCTACCACTAATACAAAAGTGAGTAGAAAATTCAACATTACAGCAATGAGTCTGGCTTGAATAAAACCTCTTTTTTCAGACGTTTCATAAGTAAAGTTGAAGGCTCGCATCAATGCCATCATGCCACTTGTAGAAGCATACAAAGCAAAAATAAAACCCAGAGAAAGAACACCTCCACGAGGTTTACTCACAATTTCAATAATCGTTTCTTGGGCTTCATGAAAAATTCCTTTCGGTAGTACTTCCGATAATAGAGCAATAATTTTTAAATCAAGATGCTCGACGGGAATGTAAGGAATGAGAGAAAAAAGAAAAATGATAGTTGGAAAAATCGCCAAAGTAAAGTTATAGGCGACGGCGGCTGCACGCACGTCAATATCAAATTGTAGAATTTTACCAATCAAAACTTCTAAGATTTGATAAATTGTATCAGCTACATTTTCCAAATGAAAGCGTCTCAATAATAGGCGAAATCGTGCGAATTGCTTTGTATGTTTAATTTTCTCAAGCATTTTTCAAATTGATAGCAAATGGATAACATACTTCTAATTTCCCAAAGTGTTAGTCAAAAAAAGGCTTTAGTTTTTCCAACAATTCTTTGGGTGCGGTAGTCAAACGATTATTTTCCATTTTCACAAAAACCAAAGTCGTTTCTCCTTTGTGGACTAAAACGCCTTTCGTATTCAAAATTTCATAATGAAAAACAACTCTTGCCGCTGGAAGTGTTTTAATGGTAGTACGAATCGTCAGGAGTTCATCGTACAAAGCAGGAGCAATGTATTTTGAAGTATTCTCATAAACAGGCATCATCACTCCCGAATCTTCCATTGCTTTATAGCTAAAACCTAAGCTTCTAAGGGCTTCTACTCGTCCTATTTCATAAAGACGAGCATAGTTTCCATAATAGACATAGCCCATTTGGTCAGTATCGGCATAGCGTACTCGGTATTGGTATTCGTGTTGATACATTAGTTAAATTTTTTATTAGCCTTGAGCTATGAGCTATCAGCTTTGAGCTAATTAGTTCTGAATTGGCAAAAAATTATAAATATTTGTTCAGTTTTTAACTATATTTTGCTCAAAGTTTTGAGCTACGAGCTATAAGCTTTGAGTTAATAAATATTTATTCAGTCTTTAACTATCTTTTGCTCGTAGCTCGAATCTCACAGCTTACAGCTCAAATCTCATAGCTCACTGCTCAAAGCTCATAGCAAAAAAAGCTATTTTCTAATATTTAATTTATTCAAAGCTTCTTGATAAATGCGAGCATTGTTCAAATGGTCTTTGAATGTTTCGGCAAAATTATGGTAGCCAGAAAAATCTTCTTTGGCACAGAAATACATATACTTATGATGTTCGTAATTCAAAACGGCATCAATTGAAGCCAAATCTGGTAAGTTGATTGGACCAGGAGGCAAACCTACTACACGATAAGTATTGTAGGGAGAATTGATTTGTAATTGAGCTTTAGTAACTCTTTTAATCGAAAAATCTTGATGAGCAAAAATCACCGTTGGGTCGGCACCCAATGGCATATTGGCATTCAAGCGATTCATATAAACCCCCGCAACTCTTGGTTTTTCATCAGCTTTTTTTGTTTCTGCTTCTACGATTGAAGCCATAATTTGAGCTTTGATAGGGTCTAAACCAATTTCAGCCGCTTTTCTTTTACGCTCCTCTGTCCAGAATTTAGAGTACCAGCCTTTCATTGTATCCATAAAACCTTCTGGTGTAGTATTCCAATATACTTCATACGTATTTGGCAAAAACATACACATAATGGTCTCGTCCGTGAATCCATACTTACGAGCAATAGAAGTATCCTCAAGCATTCGAGCAAAAGTAGTAGAATCGAACTCAAAACGATTCCCAATTTTATGCACTAAATCTTTTTTCAAACGAATATTGTTGAAAGTAAGTCTGATAGGGTCTTGATTACCTGAGCGTAGCTTTTTAATCAATTCATAATTACCCATGTCAGCTTTAATCACGTATCTACCTTCACGAACGTGGTCTTTGTATTTCAACAGTTTTGCTAAAAATTTAAAAGAAAGTTCGTCTTTAACAATTTTATGTTTATTGAGTGAGTCCCAGACAACTTCAAAATTTGCACCTTTAGGAATCAGAAGGGCAAAACCTTTTTTCTCATCTACTTCATAGTTGGGCGTTTTTGTAATTTGCCAAACATAATATGAAAACATAGTTGCAAACAAAGCGAATGCAAGAAAGAAGTAGCGTAGTAATTTATTATTGGTTTGCATTGTAATAAAAATTGAAATAAACGCCAGGCGTTTTTGATGATTGTTTTTTGAATTTTGTTGAGGTTAAAAATTGTAGGGCAAAACTGTGTAAACTGTTAATCAACCCAATTTTGATATGAGATGCCTTCTATTCTCATCATTTCTCTTACATTTCTACTAACAAGAATACAATTCTCGGTTAAAGCTGTACAGCCAATTAAAAGGTCAAAGTCACTAATTGGTTTCCCTAATTTTTTCAAACGTGTTTTTTGTTCTGCAAAAACTTCAAAAACTGGACGAATGGGTAATACTCTATTTTTGAATCCTTCAATGAACTGCTGTAATTTAGCTTTGTTTTCTTCTTTTTTAGTGGAAGCACTATTGGCTATTCCATACATAAGTTCTAAGATTGTCAACTCTGAAATATAGCAGTTCCCCAAGCCTACCGATAAAATTTTAGCAGGAATATTGTATTCATTTTTAATAAAATGAATACAAATGTTCGAATCCAACAGGTACTTTACGCTGTCCATGAAGTATCAATATCTTTAGTCGTTCTTGATTCTTCTATTATTTTAATTAATTCCTCGCTTGATTCTGGTAAATCAAGGCTACCTGCCAAAGCAAAAAATGAAGCATCGTTGGTGATGTCACTATTAGAAATTGCATCGGTTTGTTGAACAGTAAACTTAGCTTTAAGCCTTTTTGCTAAATCTATAAAAAGTTGATAATCGTCTTGAGAACTCGGTTCGATGAGAATTGCATTCATATTTTTTACATTTTTAAAGCGTCATCAAACAATACTACAAACACAAGGAGACTTAGCTCATTAGTACGCAATCATCTTTAAAGATAAAACATTTTAGCTCAAACCTTGAAAATCAATACCAAATCTGTTTGCTAAAGCTTGTAAATCTTTTACAACAGGGTCTAAAAGTGTAATACCATTGGCTTTGCGTTCTGCTTCTATTTCACGCTCTGGGTCGCCGGGTACTAATACTTTTTTGCCTTCAACGGCTTCTGCTGCATGAAAACGGTCAATCCATTTATCCATATCTGCTTTAAATTCCTCTGCCGGACGAAAAGCATCAATTCGCATCGCACCCAAGAAATGCCCAGTACCTTTTCCTACTTGTTCACCTGCCGACATAAAGCCTGCCGTAGCAAATGGCGGTACCCATGGCCCAAAATTTGCCCCAGAAAGTACTCCAGAAAAAATATCAACAATCGCTCCTAAGCCATATCCTTTGTGTGAACCGTGTTCACGGTCTCCACCAAGAGGCAATAAAGCTCCTCCATTTTTTACTGCATTTGAGTCGTCAGTCGGATTTCCTTCTTTGTCTTGTACCCAACCCAATGGTGCAGGCGAGCCTTTTCTTTGCAATATTTCCATTTTGCCATAGGCCACGGCAGTACTGGCAAAATCTGCTACAAAAGCTGGATTTTTTTGTGCAGGTACTGCTACTGCAATGGGGTTTGTACCCAATAATTTTTCTTTTGAAAAAGTTGGCGTTACTAATGGTGCTGCATTGGTCATTGCCCAGCCTATCATATCGTTATCAGATGCCATCATGGCATGATAGCCTGCTATACCGAAGTGATTGGAGTTTTGTACTGAAATCCATCCTGAACCTATATTCTTAGCTTTTTCCATTGCAATTTGCATGGCTTTGGGGGCTACTACTAAACCTAAACCTTTGTCGCCATCAATGACGGCTGTCGAAGGTGTTTCGTGAACGATAGTAATATTCGGATTCGGATTGAGTCTTCCATTGTCATATAAACGAACATAACCGCTTAATCGTGCCGTTCCGTGCGAATCTACTCCTCGCAAATCGGCTGAAATCAATACTTTAGAGGCAAGTGTAGCATCCGCTTCGGGACAGCCAATCGAAAGAAAAACCTGACGGATGAAATTTTGTAGGTAGCTATATTCGTAAATCATCTTTTGAAAATTAAGATTTTGTATTTCTACAAAAAAAATCTTTGTACTCATTTAAGGACTACAAAATTACGAATAATTGTTCGATGAAAATTTTATTTTTGACAAAAAGGCTGTTTTATGTGATGAATTTCACGAGCTTTGAAAAGGTCATTTCTTAATTTTTCTCAAAAAACATCCTTCTTTTGTTGAACAAATCATTAAAAAATCAAATTAAATTTTGAACAAAGCTTACTTATCAAGTAATATTGAAGGCATATTGATACGATTTTGGGTCATTCGTCTAAAAAAATAGAACCTTGACTTTGAAAATATCGTTTTCAAACGTAACAAATAAATTCTAACAGTATCGAAAAATGTCTTCCGCATTAAAGCAAATTACAGCCAAACTTTTTAGCTATTTTGTTAAAGGTTTATTTTTACTTGCCCCAGTATATATTACGGGTTATATTATTTTTAACTTGTTGAACTCAATTGATAAGGAATTTTACTTTCATTTCAGAGGAACAGGTTTGGCAATCATGGTGGCAATCATTATGATTGTGGGCTTTTTGGGTTCAACTTTCATCTCTATTCCATTAATACAAATTTTAGAGGAAGGTGTTTCTAAGTTACCTTTAGTGGGCTTGATTTACTCTTCTTTAAAAGATTTAATAGGTGCTTTCGTGGGCGATAAAAAGAAGTTTAATCAACCCGTCAGGATTATTTTCAATAAAGAAAATGGTATTCAAAAATTAGGCTTCATTACGCAAACGGACTTAAAGTTCTTAGACCTTGAAGACTCCGTCATTGTGTATTGTCCGCATTCTTATGCTTTTTCGGGCGAAATGTTTATCGTTCCTACTTCAAGTATTACTTTATTAAACCTACCTGCTTCCGACGTAATGAAGATGATTGTTTCGGGGGGTGTTTCTTTAGCCAATAATGTTTAATAAATTCCGTTTAAGGTCAAAAAAACACCAAATAACACTTTCCTTGTGTAATCAAACGTGTTTTTCAAAACACTAATCGAAGAAATACGTTTAACCTGCAAAACAACTCAATTGTATATTATGATACTTATGGATGTATTTTCAAATTTTTCTTGGTGGCTTATGCTACCCATTGCATTAGTTCTTTTGGCTATTCGTGACATCCTGCAAAATCGCCACACTATTCAACACAATTTCCCCGTGGTAGGGCATATTCGGTATATGCTTGAGAAAATCGGCCCCGAATTACGCCAATATATTGTAGCCAATAACCGTGAGGAACTTCCCTTTAATCGTGGCGAAAGAGCGTGGGTCTATGCTTCGTCAAAAAAAGAAAACAATCTTCAAGGCTTTGGTTCAGACCAAGACTTCAATTCGGTTGGTTATATTTTTATTAAACACGCCATGCTTGGGCATAAACTTTCGGCGAATCATCCAAACCAAAAAGACCCAAGTGCAGTACCTTGCTCAAAAACTATTGGAGAGTACCACAAGCGTAAACGCCCTTACAAACCTTATTCTGTGGTAAATATTTCGGGCATGAGCTACGGTTCTCTTTCTGCAAAAGCGATTGAATCACTGAATAAAGGAGCGTTGAAGTTTGGTTGCTATCATAATACTGGCGAAGGCTCGCTTTCTCCTTATCATAAGTACGGTGCTGATGTAGTAGTAAATATTGGTACAGCTTATTTTGGTGTAAGGGATGATGAAGGCAATTTTTCTATGGAAAAACTGGTGAAAATGACGACCGAAAATCCTTTTATCAGGGCCTTAGAATTGAAACTTTCGCAAGGAGCAAAACCAGGAAAAGGAGGGATGCTACCTGCGGCAAAAATAACAAAGGAGATTTCCGAAATCAGACATATTCCTATGGGTAAAGATGCCCTTTCGCCTGCTTTCCATTCTGAGTTTTCTACCATTCCTGAAATGATTGATTTCATTGAATCTATGGCTGAAAAGACTGGTTTGCCAGTAGGTATCAAATCGGCAGTTGGGAAATTAGAGATGTGGGAAGAGTTGGCTCAGTACATGGTTAAAACAGGTAAAGGGCCAGATTTTATTACGATTGATGGCGGTGAAGGTGGTACGGGTGCTGCTCCTCATGCTTTTGCTGATCACGTTTCTTTACCTTTTAATTTTGCCTTTACTAAAGTCTATAAAATCTTCCAGAAGTATGATTTAGCAGACAAAATCGTCTTTATTGGTTCGGGTAAATTAGGTTTTCCAGAAAAAGCAATGATGGCATTTGCGATGGGTTGCGACTTAATCAATGTTGCTCGTGAAGCCATGATGTCTATTGGTTGTATTCAAGCTCAAGTTTGTCATACTAATCGCTGTCCTGCGGGTGTTGCTACTTCAAATCAGTGGTTACAAGGTGGTATCGACCCTGCTTTAAAGAGTGAACGTTTTTATAATTATGTAAAAACACTTAATAAAGAAATCCTTGAGATTACTCATGCTTGCGGTTATGAACATCCTTGCCAAATGTCGATGCAAGACGTTGATATGGTAATGGGTGATAACAATAAAACACAATCTTTGGCTACTACTTTTGGCTACAATAAAACAAAAGTACCTTTTGAAGGAGTGGCTAAGTTATTAGAAAGCCCATATTTAGGAGGAGGAAAAGCGAAAGCTTAAATGGTAAGTATATTTTTCATTTAGCAATTAAGCTTAGTGCATTCTGTGTTTTCATAAAATAGAGAATCTTTTGGTGAATAGCCTCATAAAGGCTGCACATCGGTAGATTTATTGTAAATAATATCCCTTTCCAATCCCCATCAGGACGAAATATTTCGTCCTGATGGGGATTGGAGGGTTTAGTAAATACTCATATCAATATTTTACCGATATGTTGTTCCTAACGGAACTGTAAAAAATCAAGAATCGGTCGCTGAACTAATTTAAACCAATTTTTGACTCTAATATTAGGCATAGCTTGTGTTTACTCTCCAAAACTTTTTTTAGAATTACTAAGCTCCCAATACATTTTGCCAAGTTCCGAGTATAAGTTGGCAAGTCCCCGATACATTTTATCAAGTCCTCATTATGAATTGATAAATCCCCGATAAAAATGAAAGATTATAAGTCGCATTTAACTTTATTTTAGTAGAGATTTACCATTTAAAAGGGTTGATTTTAACTTTCATTTGATAAATACTCTTCAAAAAGCTTTACATAACAGCTATTGAAGGCTCTTTCGCCTTTTTTCATTACCTTTGTAGTATGTTATCTATCAATAATCTTTCGTTTTATTTCGGTTCTCGCCCAATGTATGATGGGGCGAACTTACATATCAAACCCAAAGACAAAATCGGTCTTATTGGGGCAAATGGTACAGGTAAATCTACCTTACTACGTATTATCAACGGCGAGTACTTGCCCGATGGAGGAAGTATCTCTAAATCTGGGGATTGTACGATTGGATTCTTAAACCAAGACTTACTTTCTTATCAAAGTGACGATTCTATTCTTTCGGTAGCCATGCAGGCTTTTGAAAGACAAAACTTCTTGCAAGCTGAAATCGACAAGGTTTTACATAAAATGGAAACCAATTTTGAAGATGACGATGTAAATAAGCTCGCTCGTTTTCAAGAAGAATTTGAAGCTTTGGGCGGTTATACCATTCAGTCTGAAGCAGAGGCAATTCTGGAAGGTTTAGGTTTTAGTACCGACGAGCTTTCTCAACCCTTAAAGAAGTTTTCTGGAGGTTGGCGTATGCGTGTGATGTTAGCAAAACTACTTTTGCAAAGACCGTCGCTATTGATGCTGGATGAGCCTACCAACCACTTGGACTTACCGTCTATTGAATGGGTTGAAAACTATATTAATACTTATGAAGGAGCAATTATTGTAGTTTCCCACGATAGATATTTCTTAGATAACACCGTTACAACCATTGTTGAAGTTGCTGGTTCAAAGTTGATTCCATATTCTGGAAATTACTCTTTTTATATGGAAGAAAAAGCTTTGAGAAATGAGATTCAAAAAGGAGCTTATGAAAACCAACAGCAGGCAATCAAACAAACCGAAAGATTTATTACTCGATTTAAAGCAAAAGCTACGAAAGCAAGACAAGTACAATCGAGAGTAAAAGCTTTAGAAAGATTAGAATTGATAGATGATGTTTTGGACGAGAACGCTAAAGTGAATTTTAAATTCAATTTTGGTACTCAGCCGGGGCGTTTTATCATGCACTTAGAAGACGTAACTAAAGCTTACGGGCCTAAAAGAATTCTGACTAATACTAATGCCGTAATCGAAAGAGGCGACAAAATTGCTTTAATTGGAGCAAACGGTAAAGGGAAATCTACGGTATTAAGAATTATTGATGGTTCAGAACAATTTGATGGTGAGCGTAAAATGGGGCATAATGTGATAGATTCATTCTATGCACAGCACCAATTAGAAAGCCTTGACATTAATAATACGCTCTTAGACGAATTGAAAATGACTGGTACAGGTAAACTTGAGACTGAGTTGAGAAGTATCTTGGGGTGTTTCTTGTTTTCGGGCGATGATGCTTTCAAAAAGATTAAAGTACTTTCGGGTGGAGAAAAATCAAGGGTTGCTTTGGCGAAAGTATTGATTTCGGAAGCTAACTTTTTGCTACTTGATGAGCCTACCAACCACTTGGATATGATGTCTGTGAACATCTTGATTCAAGCTCTTCAACAATATGAAGGTACTTATGTAGTAGTTTCTCACGACCGTTTCTTTGTTTCTGAAATTGCTAATAAAATTTGGTATATCGAAGACGAAGAAATTAAAGTATATCCGGGTACTTATGATGAGTACGAAACTTGGATGGAACAACGTCGCTTAAATGGTGAATTTAGCAAAGAAGTTTCGCCTAAAAAGACCGTTGAAAAAGTAGTAGAGAAAAAACCAATGGATGATTTTGCGAAAAAAGAGGCTCAAAAGAACCTTAAAAAGCTTAATCAGAAATTGACAGATACAGAAAACGAGATTGCTAAATTAGAAAAGCAAAAAGTAGATAAAGAAAAAACACTTGCCGACCCGATTACTTTTAAAGACCCAGAGGCTTTAAGACGGGAAAATGAAGCTTATCAGAAAATCTTGAATTTACTGGAAGAAGCCAACGACACTTGGGAAGAAGTAATGCTCGAAATTGAAGAATTAGAAAGCTTAGTGCAGTAATTTTTGAGATTTCACAGTAAGTATTTTTATAAAATTACATTAAGTAACAACAAAAACGCAAATGAGCAGTACCTCTGTTTGTTTGCGTTTTTTGGTTTAGAATAAAAAAATATAAATTTCGTTATTTCAGACTTAAAAGTTTCACTCTCGATATAGCTCTATGAAAATTACGCAAACTTTACTCTTACTTTTGCTCTCTTTTACGCTTTTTTCACAAAAGAAAAAGACTTTTAATGAAGATAAGAAAATCATTTACGATAACCACATTTACGAAAATTATATTCGTACTGTTCAATTGTATCCTGTATTAAGTATCACTAAAAATCCACAGGAAACCCTGAATCCACCCGTTTTAAACCTGACGGATGCACAAGTACTCAAATTAGAATTTGATTGTTTGGCGACAGAGTTTAGTAATTTTCGGGTAAAAATTGTTCACTGCAATGCCGATTGGACTCCCTCTTCGCTTAATGATGTTGAATTTTTAACAGAATTCAATGACTTCCCAATCAATGATTATCACAACTCATTTGCTACCAAAATCCCTTATATTCACTTTGCCGCAGAAATTCCCAAAACCAAAGTTGCGGGTAATTTTTTAGTAATTGTTTATAAAAATCGGAATGAAAACGATATTATGTTTACTCGTAGATTTTTGGTTTATCAAAATCAGTTAAGAGTTTCGGGAAGTGTTGTTTTTCCAAACAATGCACAGAAAAGACTTACGCATCAACAGGTAAATTTTAGCGTCAATTACGCTGGTTATGAAGTATTAGACCCGAAAATGGATTTAAAGATTTTGATTCGACAAAACTTTAGAGATAGTAGAGTACTCAGTAATCTAAAACCATTTATGATAGATGCCTATAATCAAAAAATAGATTATCAATTCTTTGAAGGCGAAAACCAAATGGAAGGATTGAATGAATTTAGATTATTCGATGGGAGAAGTACACAGCAAAAACTGGTAGGAATAGATAAGATTATTCAAGGGCCACAAGAAAGTATTATTGAAATTCGGAGTGAAAAACCACAAAATGGTTTGGGTTATGTTTCAAATAATGATTTTAACGGGATGTATGTGATTGATAATTATGAAACAAACAGAGGCGACACCGAATCTGACTATGTACGTTTTAGTTTTCAATTGAAGATGGATTCATTAGACAACAAAAAAGTATATATAAACGGTGCTTTCAACGATTGGCAGCTCAATGAAGTCAATCAAATGCACTATGTGCCTGAAAGTCAGTCTTATGAAGCCTTTATTCAGCTCAAGCAAGGTGTTTATAATTACAATTATGTTACGAAAGATGCTTCAGGAAATATCAGTGAAACTGAATTAGAAGGCACACATTCACAAACTGAAAATGTGTATGAAGTATTGGTGTATCATCGACCAATAGGAGCGAGGGCTGATGCTTTGGTGGGCTATGTATTGCTGAAAAATCGCTAAATAATAAAAGTTCACGCTTGAAAAGAGATGAACCTTTATTATTTGAATCGTACATCTATGTTATCTTCTGTGGCGATTTTGTAAAAACCTTTTATTTTAAACACAGTTTTCCAGAAGAATTTAAGATAAACAAGGGTTTTGAGTGCTACAATTTTTTGGCTTCTCAATTCTCCAAAAGGATTTCTCAACTTTGAGATATTGACAAATATTTTCCACACATAAAAGAATGTAGCTAAAGAAACGTAATGAAAAATAAGAAAAAGATAAAATGCTAAACCATATTCTTTACGAATCCAAAGCAGATTTGATACTTGCATTTGCGTTCCAAATCTATTGATTGGCGAAATATTAGTTCGTCTAAAAGGAGAATCTTTTTCGAGGTGAACAAAGCGAATATCTGGATAATAACATAATTTTCCTACTTTCCTTAGTCTTCCAGCCCACTCAAAATCTTCGGCATACATAAAGAAATCCTCATCCATTTTTCCAGCCAAAGCTACTGTTTCTCGGCTTAGGAGCATGAATGCACCACAAGTTAATTCAGCCTGATTTTCGTCTTCAAAAACAGGATTTGGAAAAATTTTATCAAGCCATTGGTTCAAACTATTGGGTAATACGATTAAAAACTTCAAAAATTCATTTCGATTTCTGAAATAGTGCATGGCTTCTAAATTTGCGGTGACTTGCAAACCGCCAATCACAGCCACATCTGGATGTTGTTTGAGTCGTTCAACAGACTTGTGAATAGTGTTTTCAAAAAGAAGCGTATCAGGATTCAATAATAAGAAGTACTTGCCTTTCGCTGCTGCCATTCCTACATTGTTGGCACGTGAAAAACCTGCATTATAAGAAACTGGAATCCAAACAATGTCTGGATGTTTTGATTTAATATTACTTTCAGAATGGTCTTCTGAATGGTTATCTACTATAATAATTTCGTACTCAAGGTTTTTTGTAAATTCTTTAATAGAAGAAATACAATTGATAATTAACTCTGATGATTTATAATTGATGATAATAATGGATACATCCATACAAAGATTTTTTAAGTAAACCAACAAGCTAAAATTTCTCCGAATTGTTGAAGAAACAATACCTTGTTAAAAAACAGCGAAAATAGCGATAATCTTTCTCTTTTATGAATTAATTCAATGAAAAGCACAAAAAAGCCCAATGCCAATGACATCAGGCTTTCTAAATATAATCCTTACTTTATTTAATATTTTTATTCCTTGATTTTAAATATGTACTCAGAATGAAATGTCTATTCCTTTACAAAGCCTTGATATTTTCTTGTTCGAGACTTATGATACAAATTTAATAAAAAATACAAATAATTAAATATATAATACAATTATTTCAAGAATTTTTTTGCTCTTTTCTGAAAAATAAGCTTGAAATGAATATTATTGACTACAAAGTACCTGTGTTGTCTAAGTAATTATGCTATATTTTGAGTTATAAGCCTGTTTTTTTAAACAAATCTGGGCGTTTGTTACGAGTACGCTCAACAGATTGTTCAAAACGCCATTCGTTAATTTTAGCTTCATGACCAGAAAGTAATACTTCTGGAACGGCAATTCCTTCAAATTCGGCTGGGCGAGTATAAACTGGCGGAGCTAAAAGATTGTCTTGAAATGAATCTGTCAGTGCCGAAGTTTCATCATTTAATACTCCCGGAATCAAGCGAATGATAGCATCTGCACAAACCGCCGCCGCTAATTCTCCGCCCGAAAGTACATAATCGCCAATAGAGATTTCTTTCGTTACGAACATATCACGTACTCTTTGGTCAACACCTTTATAATGTCCACACAAAAACAATAAATTTCCTTGTAAAGAAAGATAATTAGCCGTCTGTTGGTTGAAAGTATCGCCGTCGGGCGTCATGTAAATGATTTCATCGTAGCTTCTTTCGCTCTGTAAGTGGCGAATACAACGTGCAATAGGTTCAATAGACATCACCATACCTGCACCACCACCAAAGGCGTAGTCATCCACTTGGCGTTGTTTTGATAAAGAATAATCACGAAGGTCGTGCAAAACTACTTCTACATGACCTGCCTCTTGTCCACGTTTGAGGATAGAATGAGCAAAAAAGCTCTCCATCAATTTAGGAACTACTGAGATAATATCTATTCGCATGATAATTAATCTTCTAAATATACATCCAACAAACCATCTGGTAAGTTTACATTCAATACTTTGGCAGCTTTGTCGGCATCAAGTACGATTTCATCAATTACAGGAATAAATACTTCTTTGCCTTTATAATCCATCACCAATAAATCCTGTGCTTGCATGGCGTGTACGGTTTGTACTGTACCCAGAGTACCTAATTGTTTATCAATAACCTGAAAACCAATGATTTCGTGGTAATAAAATTGGTCATCGTCTAATTCTGGTAATTCCTCCAAAGGCAAGAAAGCATTTAGGTTCACTAAAGTTTCAGCTTTTTCTAAAGTAGTAATATCTTCAAAATGGACAATCGCACGATTGCCTGATGGACGATAAGTTTCAATAAAATAGGGTACTAATTCGCCATTTACTTCCAAAAAAAGGCTTTCTAAGTCTTCATAATCTTCAGGAAAATCTACATCCAGCCAAAGAATTACTTCGCCTTTTAGTCCGTGTGTTTTGGTGATTTTTCCTAATTCAAAACAATCATTTTTTGTCATTTTATAAGATTATCAAATTGCAATTGATAGATAAATTTTTGTGAGTCTTTCTTGTTGAATCTTAATTGGCTGAAAAACAAGTGATTAATTTCACAAAACAAAAGTATGGATAATAAAAAATGATACAAAACAACTTTTAATAAAGAGTTTTGTATCATTTTTTATGATAATTTTCTTCAGAAATTACTCAGCGGCTTCTTCAGTTGCTGGAGCTTCAGCTTCTTCAGCTGCAACTTCTTCTACTACTGCATTTTTCTTAGCAATTGCAGCGGCACGAGCAGCGTTGATTTCGATTTCTCTTGCTAAACGAGCAGCTTTTTCAGCAGCTTTGCTTGCATCAAGGC
Organism: Arcicella rigui; assembly: GCF_034929435.1. NCBI lineage: Bacteria > Pseudomonadati > Bacteroidota > Cytophagia > Cytophagales > Flectobacillaceae > Arcicella > Arcicella rigui. The sequence continues at coordinate 11,880 of NZ_JAYFUM010000029.1, read as the reverse complement.
CATCAGTTTTGCCAGAGATTTTTAAATCTTTGCTTACTTTCCAGTCATTAAATTTAGCATCTGCAACTTCTTGAGAAATTGCACCTTTGTTCACACCCACTTGCAAGTGTTTTTTCAACAATATACCTTTATATGACAAAATTGCACGAGTAGTATCTGTTGGTTGAGCACCGTTTAAAACCCATTTCAAAGCACTTTCTTCGTTCAAGTTGATTGAAGCAGGGTTTGTATTTGGATTGTACGTTCCGATTTTCTCAATGAATTTACCGTCACGTGGAGCTCTTGCGTCAGCGATAACGATGTCATACATCGCTAATTTTTTACGTCCACGACGTGCTAATCTAATTTTAACAGCCATTTTTTATTTACGTTTTAGTGAAGGAACCCGTCCTTCGGTTATGGTATTTGTAAATTGGAGTGCAAAGATAGTTAAAATTAGAGACTTAGCAAGAACAGATGAACAAAATATTTTGAGTTTTGATAAAGAAAAATATTTTACGGATTTTTTTCGGTTTATTTCAAGCAAAAAGCCCTGCATGATTAAAATTCATACAGGGCTTTTCAAAATATGTTAGAAAACATTCTATAAGCCGGATTCTGTCAATTGAATTTTTCTTTGCAGAAATTTCCAAAAGTCTTATCATTTATCTCGAATAGTAGTCACCTACTACCTCTATCAACCTACCCACTGACACGAACGAGCCGCCCTTTACTTTGTTGTTGCCAACGCCGCTTGCCAGCCTATTTGGTCTTTCAACTCATGAGGTTTACCTATGCCTCGTTTGTCGCCAAACGAGCGGTAGTCTCTTACTCTACCTTTTCACCCTTACCCTTTCGGGCGGTAATTTTCTGTGGCACTTGCTGTTACAGTTTCGTCGCCAAAACCGCACCTTCCCGTTAGGAAGCATGATGCTCTGTGTTGTCCAGACTTTCCTCCCTTGCATTCACAAAGGCGATAAGACGAATGCTTTCTGCTACAAAGTTAGTGTAGTTTTTACAAACCATCTACTTTTATGTCTAACTTTCCATTGGCATTGATTACCGCAATGATAGAATTGGGCGTTAGATATACCTTATCTGGCGTCAGTTCATTGATGTTTCCGTTGAGCGTTATGCCTTTTGCTACTTTGTTATTGCTCAGATTTGCCTGCATTTGTTTTTTCATGGCATCAATTTGTCCGCCAATTTTAAAGGTCAAAGCGTCCTTCATATTTTTAGCAAATTTACCTTGAAAAAACCAATTGGCTGTACTTATCAAAACGTTTTTGGTTTTTAAATCATAGTCGAAATTTTCTAAATAAATCGTCTGATTAGCAGGATTATAAGTAGGAATTCCTTTGTAATAAATATTTCCGTTGATACTTCCTTTCAAACCTGCTTTAATCACCATTTGCTCTTGTTCGCCGTAAATGTCAATTTCGGTTACACTCACGTTGTACTTGCCATCTTTGAACGAGAAATTTTGCCCAATTAAAGTATCCGCTGTAAGTTTTGCGGCTTCACTTAAAGGAATTTCAGCGATAATGCCAACTTTGAAAATATCTGGAATATCATTCACTAACTTTAAATCTGGGACTGAATTAACAGGTAAATAAGAAGGTTTTGCTCCTGTAATGGTTTCTGTATAAGCTTGTATGCCGATGGTTGCCTTCACTTTATTGTTGACAGTTTCAAGGGGTGTCATCTGCAAACCGATTGGCGTTACTTTTAGCCAAGTACGATATTTTTCAGAAAGTAAATAAGGTTGCATGGCAGTATTCCAAGCCTGTACCACATACTTTTTGATTTCTACATTTTTCTTTACGGCATCGTCCAACGATTTCAATAAAGTAGCTTGTTGTGAATTTAAAGCTCTTTCTACCAAAGCTGTAATCGGAATTTCGTAGCCAGCCAAGCGTAGGGTTGGCTTTTTTATCCATTCATAACCCATCGGGAAACTCTTGACACTTGCTGTCCAGTTTGGAGCAATTGAAAAATTTGTACCGAATTTAAGGTTAAAATCAAAAGCTAACTCTTGCGGAGGAATAGAAATTCCCATTACTTTATAGCCAGCACGTACCCAAACTTTAAGCGGTACGTTGAATAAAAAGTTATTGTCTTTGGTCGTGACAGTAATGTTTGAACGCTTATTTACTTTGCACATAAAATTGTCAAAGTTGTTGTCGTCCATACTATTATCTTCGTAAATCAAATCTTTTACATTGACATTGATTTGATTTTCAATATCTGTCATCGAAATTTCAAAAGGAATGCCAATCGTCGAAAGGCTTTTTTCCACTTGTTTTCCATTGTACATATATGATTCTTTAGGTGCTTCGGGATTGGCATTGGTACTGGTAGTACTTTTTGAACCAGCACAACCTTGAAGTAAACTTGCCACTAATAAGGCAAAAAGTATTTTTTTCATTTATGTTTTATATTTTTATATAGCTTACGTTTTAAACTTGATTATGGTATTCTTGAATAAATACTTCTATTTATTTTTATCAAAAAAATATTTATTTTATCAAGACCTTACTTTTCTTGTCTTGACACAAGAAAAGTAACAAAAGAAAGTCAAGAAATTCCGAAACTCGCTCCGCTCAAACAGCGGAATTTCGTAAAAATGTTGACACTGAAGTATTTTATAATTCATAACTCATAACTCATAACTCATATCTATTAAAATCTATTTAATCTTCACTTTAGTAGCTCCGTAGCCAAATTTTTCTTTTTGAGCGTCCTCGAAGTACTTCACATTTTTATGTCCAGACAATTTCTTGTGAATCGCATCTCTAAGTACGCCATTTCCTACGCCGTGAATAAAAGTAATTTCATCCATTCCGTTGGCAATAGCGGCTTCAAATTGTTTATCAAAAGTACCTAATTGCAAAGCCAACATTTCTCGGTTCGACATCGCCCACGAATCAGCCGATAGTTTTTCGATGTGTAAATCAACCGAAAGCGAAGGTTTTGAAGGTAAGCTCATCACAGGCGTATCTACCTGTTTTTCAAACATTTGTTCCTTCAATTTTTCAGTATCAATTTTTTGTGGCGGTACTGGATTCACGGCATCGTCTGAATCTAACTGAAACAAATGTGCATCTTGGTTCAGAATTGGAGCTTTTTGTTTACTCTTGAAAAAAGTATTTACTCTGAATTTCAAACGTCTAACCAAAGGCTCAGGCAATTTCATAAATGCCAAGCGGTAAAAAAACGCTTGAAAAACAAATGTTCCCCAATCTTCAAAATCTTTTACCAATACATTTTGTACTTTCAGCGATGTTTTAGGTTTTAAAACGCCTGCTGCCAAACCTTTATGGTGTGGGTCTGAACCAACCGATAACATAAACGGTAATTCCCAGTCAGTATTATTGATAAGATGTTGCGAAAGTTCACGGTCGTTTACGGGTACAAAAGCCATGTAAATTCCCTTGTTTGCTAAAATTTCTGGACTTGCTGGCTGACGACGCTCGATACTTGCCTGTGGTTCAAAAGAACGAGAAGGGGCAACGGGCTTGAAAGTTTTTTGTTCTAAAGCATCAATAATTACAGCATCCGAACGCTTCACGGGAATGGTGAAACCATCTTCAATTTCTATTTCAATAATATTATTCGATAAAACCTTTGTAATGATTCCTTCTTCTTTCCCACGTATTAGTCTTACTCTGTCTCCTATATTCATTTTCTTGATTGTTAATTTGTCCGCAATTTAGGGCTTTCGCCACAGTTAACAGTTATTTGAAATCTGTTATGTAAAAATTTAACTTAAATAAAAAGCTCGTCGTTCACAGCTCGCCGCTCGCATCTCAAAGCTAACAGCTACTAAACGCCACAACATTTTTTATATTTTTTACCACTTCCACAGATACAAGGGTCGTTTCTGCCAATGAGTACTGCTGGGCTAAGTTTTTGGGGGTTGATGATGCCTTTTACATAAAACCATTTTCCATTTTCTTTGATAAAAGTTGAATGCTCGTGATGGATTTGGTTTTTCCCTTCAGCATCTTGGAAGTAGGCTTTAAAGCTTACTTCGCCAGTTGAATCGTTGATTTGCCCGTTTTTAATACTGATAATTTCTAATTTTTTCCATTGGTTTTCACTTGCCCAATCCGATAAATCTTGTTCGGTGAATTTAGAGCGTTCAGAGAAATAGGTACTCTGCATTAAATACTCTGGAGCAATCGACGCATAGGCAGAATACCTCGAACGCATCAAGGCTTCGGCAGTTAGTGCCTCTTTTTTTCCTGTGATAATAGGTTCGCAACATTCACTAAAGGGCAAGTGAGAGCCACAATAACATTGAGCAGGCATCATAAAAATGGGGTATTTGGATAAACTTCATTGAAAATTTCAAATTTAAGCGATTCAGCTTAGGCTGAACGCAAAATCTTCTCCATTTTTTTACCTTTTGCCAGTTCGTCCACCAGTTTGTCTAAGTATCTTACTTGTTTGGTCAAAGTATTTTCTATTTCTTCAATCCGATAACCACAAATTACCCCTTTAATCAATGAAGCATTTGGGTTGATTTGGGCTTGTTGAAAAAATGTTTCAAAAGTCACTTTTTCAAGTATGAAAGCCTGTATTTTTTGTTCATCGAAGCCAGTCAGCCACTCAATCACCTCGATTAATTCATCTTTAGTTCTGCCTTTGCTCTCAACTTTGTTAAGATAATGAGGGTAAACCGATGCGAAAGTCATTTTGGCTATTCGCTCGTGGTGTTCGTTGCTTGCTTTCATGGGTTGTGATTTTAAAATGAAAAATATATTGAAATTACACTAAACCTATGTGATTTTATGAATATTTTGACTGCTCAACAGAATGTTTTTTCCATTTACTTATGAATTTGTAGGTGTTAAATTTCCCAAATTTCAATTATAAACATAGGCAGGTTTATGAGTGAGAACTATCAAGTTTTCGAGTAAATCAAGCTGATAACTCCTTTCTACCTTTCTTCGAAATTCACGCTAAACTATTATTTTAACAACTTTAAATAGAATAATTATTTGAAAAAAAGTAAAAAAAACACCTATTTTTTTGCCTTTTTTCCTCAGTTTTTGGCTTAAAAAACCTTCAATTTTTTTATGAAAAATATGCTATTTAAAATTTAGAAAGCTAATTTTTGAAATCGAAGATTGGCTTGATGCTTTTCTGAAAAAGTAATTTTCGGGAACGATGTCGGGAACGATGCCATAAACTGATTTCTCCATTTTTCGGACTTCAAAAAACTTAAAACAGCTTTTTGTAATTTTGGTACAATACTATGATTATATAAGAATAATTATATTTTAATCTGCTATAAATTGTATCAAAACGAGATATAATAATACAATGTAAAGCCACTTTATACAGGAAGGAGCAGGACGGTTAGGCGTATATGCCGAAATACTTTTGATTCGATAAGACAAAATAATATTAAATAAATCATATTTTAATAGGTCTTATTTTCTCATAAGTATTCAATAAAAAACCTAATCTCAATGCTTAAAAGATTACTAAGTGTGAGTGTGCTAATGGCCTTAAGTAGTGGGTACACTCAAGTTCAGGGTAAAAATCATTTGGTACTTACCAAAAAAGCGAATTGGTTGAATTCGACCAAAGTCTATAACAAAGTGGGGGTGTCGTTGCCAGTTACCGGAAAAGTAACCAGTAGCGACGGCGAAGCTTTACCCGGAGCGAGTATTAAAATCAAAGGTACAACTAAAGGTACTGCCACGGGTGCGGATGGTACTTTCAAGATTGATGTACCAGATGGAAATGCGGTATTGGTAATTTCTTCAACAGGTTATGAACCGAAAGAAGTAATTGTTGGCAATCAGACTGTAATCAATGTTGTTTTACAAAACGACGTAAAGGCTCTTGAAGAAGTAGTCGTAATTGGTTATGGAGAACGTAAAAAGTCGGATGTTACGGGGGCTGTGGTTAGTGTAAGTGCCAAAGAACTTACACAAAGACCAGTGGCGAATGCCCTACAAGGAATGCAAGGAAGAGCGGCTGGGGTAGATATTACTTCAAACGAAAGACCCGGACAAGTAGGAAATGTTACGATTCGTGGGGTTCGTTCATTGACGGCTTCAAACTCGCCTTTGTATGTGGTGGATAATATTCCATTAATTTCTGGCGGTATCGACAACCTCAACCCGAACGATATTGAATCAGTTGATATTTTGAAAGATGCTTCTGCCACCGCAATTTATGGTTCTCGTGGGGCAAATGGTGTGGTAATTATCACGACTAAAAGAGGTAAAAATGGAAAATATACTTTGAGCTTAAATTCAAATTATACCGTTGAGACGCTTCAAAATAACTCTCAATTGATGGATGCGGCTCAATACATTGATTACAGACGATGGTCATATTATTATTTGAACTCGAATTTGTATCCTCGTGGCGACCAACCTACACAAGCCAATGACTTTCTGATTTTCAAAGGTTCAGGTGATTTATCTACTTGGAATAATATCCTTAAAGGCTGGTCTGGTGGTACTTGGGATGGCTCGAAAGTAGAAAATACTGACTGGATTGGCATGGTTACTCGTCCGTCGGTAACGGGTCAGCATACCATCAGCGTTAGTGGTGGTACTGAAAAAATGAAATCTTATGCTTCATTCGGTTTTATTGATAATCAAGGTACTGTAAAAGGACAAAGCTACAAACGCTATTCAGCCAAATTGAGTGTTGATATCAAAGCAACCAATTGGTTTTCAATGGGTGGTGTTTTGAATACTTCTTATTCAATCAACGAATACGGTCAGTCGGGAGCAGGAAAAAATACCAACGTAGGAGCATCAGGCTTGTACGAAAGTGCCAGAAACTTGTTTTCTTATGCTGTTCCGTATGATGCAAGTGGTGTAAGAGTACTCTATCCGGGTGGCGACGATGCTATCAAGAGTATTATTGATGAAGAAAAGTATTCGCAAGACCAACGTATTAATTTAAGGGTTTTTGGTAGTCTTTATTCTGAGGTAAATTTTGGTTCATTTTCTAAAAATTTAGATGGACTTAAATTTCGTATCAACTTCGGCCCTGATATTGCATTCAACAAAAACGGTGTTTTCCTTGATGCCAATTCAGTAATTAGATCGGGTTCAAGCTATGCTTCTTTGGCAAAAGAACAGTCAACTTCTTACACTTTAGATAATATGCTTACTTACAGTAAATCTTTAGGTAAACATCAAATCAGTGTAATGGCTTTGCAAACACAAACAGAATTGAGCTACGACAGAAACGTAATGGCAGCAGACAACGTACCGATGACAAGCCAGAAATGGAATGCTCTAACGATTCCATTGTCGTCGTGGGGTTCTTCATTGGTAGAAAGACAACTTCGCTCGTACTTAGGACGTATCAATTATGACTTTGGTAATAAATTCTTGGTAACTGTTTCGGGTCGTTATGATGGAGCTTCCCAATTAGCCGAAGGCAATAAATGGGCATTTTTCCCAAGTACTGCTTTAGGATGGAGATTAACTAATGAGAAATTCTTGCAAAATCAAACTTGGATTGATGATTTAAAAGTAAGAGCAGGGGTAGGGGTAACTGGCAACTCGGCGATTGACCCTTATGCTACCAAAGGTGGATTGATTCAGATTTATTATCCTTATGGCGGAACGCTTGGAACTGGACAAACCAATAATTCAACTTTGGCAAACCAAGATTTAAGTTGGGAAAAAACAACCCAATACAACTATGGTATTGATTTCTCTTTCTTCAAAAGAAAAATTACGGGTACTTTAGATTACTATACTTCGCATACCACAGATTTGTTGATGTTAAAAACGATTCCTTCGGTAACAGGTTTTGTAAATACTTATGCCAATATTGGTGAAACTGCCAGTCAGGGTATAGACTTAACCGTTACGACATTGAATCTTAGCAAAGGAGGATTTGAATGGAGTTCAACTTTCAATGGTTCTTGGCAAGACAACCACATCATCACTTTAGCCAATGGTAAAATTGATGACATTAACAACAAATGGTTTATCGGACAAAGTCAGGGAATTATCTACGACTACCAAGCACTTGGACTTTGGAAAGAAGCGGATGCCGCAGAAATGGCGAAGTTCAATGCAAACGGACAGGCTTTTACAGTAGGTTCTGTTAGACCTGCCGATTTGAACGGTGACTACAAAATTGACGCAACCAACGACCGTAAAGTATTGGGAAGTACCATTCCTAAGTTTATTGTAGGTTTAACTAACAACTTCGACTACAAAGGTTTTTCTTTATCAGTAATGTTGTATGGTCGTTTAAGTTATTTGTATAATACTGGTGGCGAGTCGCTGAGTGGTCGTTTCAATCAACGTGTTGTAAGTTACTATACACCAAACAACCAAAATGCAGATTATCAACATCCCTACTACACAGCCGCATCCGGAGACCCTTATTATACAGCTTTAGGTTATAAAGATGGCTCGTTTATTAAAATCAGAAATATCTCTTTGGGCTACAATTTGCCTGATAAATTCTCGCAAAGCATTGGCGTAAGTCATTCAAGAATTTACTTCCAAGCTCAGAATGTTGGTATGATTTACAACAATATCAAATGGTTGGATATGGACTTACAAAGCTCTGCTTGGAATAGAGGTTTCACAATGGGTATTAATGTTGAGTTTTAACTTTTAACAATTTTTGCAATGAATAAAATACAATTTAGATATATAAAAACTGGGATTTGTGCCTTAGCACTTTTAGCAAATATCTCTTGTCAAACAGATTTTCTAAAAGAAGAGCTAACGACACAAAGAGGTAATGCGTATTACAGTACCGAAGAAGGGATTCAAGCAGCAGTAACAGGTGCTTATAACCAGACTTTCGCTGTGCCATTTTCTGGAGAAGTACAATTTGCTACCACCAATTATGGTACAGATGAATTTCATGTAGGAGGCGACGGCTCGAACAGTACTTGGAATAATTATGATGGTGGTTTCAAACCTATCGTTACGGCTGTAAATGGTAATACCGTTGTGGCAGAACGTGCTTGGGATATGTATTATATCGCTATTGGGCTATCAAATCAAATTATTAAATCTGCTACTGAAATTACTTCTACGAATAATGCCATTAAGAAAACAGCTTTGGGCGAAGGCTATTTTCTACGTGCTTTCAATTATTTAAGATTGGTGCGTCAGTATGGTGCTGTACCCTTGAAATTAACTGTAAGTACAACGGTAGAATTAGAATTTACTCGTGAGTCGCCAGAGAAAGTATATGCTCAAATCATTGATGATTTTACAAAAGCTTATGATTTATTAGAAAATTCTGCCACTACGGCAAAAATCACCAAAGATGCTGCCGCTCATTATTTGGCAAAAGCGTATCTTTCAAGAGCCAGTGAAATCAATAATACTTGGAACTCTGCCACGAAAGCGACTGATTTGGCAAAAGTTGTGAGTCTTTCAGATGAAGTAATTGCCAGACATCCGTTGGCTAATAATTTCGGGGAACTTTGGGCTTATACCAAAGCCAATGGTGCGAATGAAAATTTATCTGAAATTATTCTTTCGGCTCAGTTTTCGGATAACCTTTTGGCGACTACTTTCAATGCCAGTCACCTGTACTTTACTTCACGTTACGACGACCTCCCATATATGCAACGTGATTTAACTGGGATGAGACCATACAGCCGTCTTGCACCAACGTACTTTACTTATGATGTTTTCGACCAAGTAAATGATTCTCGATTCTGGAAAAGTTTCAGAACAAAATCAAGATGTAACAAAGGAAGTGGTAAGTACGCCAATGGAGATTTAGGGATTATGTACGTTATCAATAACCCAACGGATACTCGTTTTGCCAATACCAAAAACTTAGATGCCATTGTGTATGCTAAAACAGGCAAAACCATTCCTTCGGTTTATGTAGCTCATGCTACGGATGGTAAAAGTTTATTGACCGACGTTCGATTTCCTTCTTTGAGTAAACATTTCGACGGCGGACGTTTGGCAATCAACGAAACCAGAGGTTATAGAGATGAAGTACTTGCCAGATCAGCAGAAACTTATTTGATGGCTGCCGAAGCAAAAATCCGCTTGGCAAGTCTTGGACAAGGTTCTTATGAGTCGGCTCTTCCATACATTAATGCGATTAGAAAAAGAGCCGCTTATAAAAACGGCGAAGATAGAGCTTCTTATACCGACGGTGCAGCCGCTTACGTAGTGTCACAGGCTGGGCAGAATGTTGATATTAATTCATTCTATACAGAGAATTCTTATTATGAATCAAATAATATTCCTGTGTCAACCGCAGCGACATCGCTCGAAATCACAAGTACGGCTAATTTGCCTGCTCAAGATGTGGCAGTAATTAACAAATTAGGCTATACTACTACTTACGACAAAATGCTTTGCTTGGTATTGAACGAAAGAACAAGAGAACTTTGCGGAGAATTTCACCGTTGGGAGGATTTAAGCAGAACAAAAACCTTGATTGCAAGAGCCAAAGCTTATAACCCGGGAGCAGCTAATTATATCAAAGATTATCATTTGTTGAGACCAATTCCACAAACTTTCCTTGATGGTATTTATAGCAGCGGTCAACCACTAACAAGCGAGCAAAAAACAGCCATGCAAAATCCGGGGTATTAATTTTTTTGGCATTAGGCAAAATATTTTATGATTTGCTTATGGTTTTGAGCCTAAAGTATTGGAATTAATATTGTTTGAATTCTTAACAATGTTTTGGTTTTTTGAATAAAAAGCGTCTGTCTAAAAAATATACTTTTTAGACAGACGCTTTTTATTTGCAAGGTTTGTGGTGTCTTCAAGGCTTGTGTTTATGGTAAAGGTTTGGGCTATTATTCTATTTTGAATGTAATTACTACTTTAGCAATGCCCGTACTTTCTCAAAATCTGGATGCTTTATACCCTCCTTTTCTAAATCTATTAAATCATTTAAAAAACTTTCTTTTAATGGTTTTTCATTATTGCCAATTAAATTTTGCTTTTCTTGATAGATTTGTTTTGCTTCATTCCAACGATTTTGTAATAAAAGTGCCAAAGCCAGATTGGTATAAAGCCAATGTTGCTCAGGAGCGATGGCTAAACCTTTACGTGCATAGTCTTCTGCTAATTGATACTCTTTACAAAACAATGCATACCAAGCACCATTACCCAAAGCTGATATTTTTTCATTTTTGGTAGCCAAAGGGTATTGACTATTAAAATCTATTACGGCTTTTTCTACATTGAGTTTATGCTGATAAAGTGAATCAATAGAAATAATTTTTGATAAAATATCTTTTACCTTTTTAGCCTTTTGCCAAAAGCCATCATCCTTTAGCATAATAGCAATAGTTTGGTAACTTTTAAGCCCTTTTGTCATCAACTCCTCCGTCTTATTTATCTCATTTTCATTTAGCCAAAATAAGGCATAGTTTGTTTGTGTATTAGCTACATCAGGCAAGTATTGTTGAGGATTGTCTTTGGCTAATGCTTCTCTTATCATCAAAGCTCTCTCATAGGCTTTTTGAGCTTGCTCTTTTAAATTATTGTCACTGTAAAAATTACCCAAATTGTTTAAGGTAGTAGCCACAAAAGGCAAGTATTGTTGAGGATTGTCTTTGGCTAATGCTTCTCTTATCATCAAAGCTCTCTCTAATGCTTTTTGAGCTTGCTCTTTTAAATTATTGACCCTGTAAAAATTACCCAAATTGTTTAAGGTAGTAGCCACAAAAGGCAAGTATTGTTGAGGATTGTCTTTGGCTAATGCTTCTCTTATCATCAAAGCTCTCTCATAGGCTTTTTGAGCTTGCTCTTTTAAATTATTGTCTTTATAGAATACGCCCAAATTGTTTAAGGTATTAGCCACATCAGGCAAGTATTGTTGAGGATTGTCTTTGGCTAATGCTTCATAAATCATCAAAGCTCTCTCATAGGCTTTTTGAGCTTGCTCTTTTAAATT
>NZ_JAYFUM010000028.1:0-110640 GCF_034929435.1 Arcicella rigui | reverse complement strand
ACTCTATTAAGTACGCCCAAATAATATTTGGTCAAAATTTCAAAGAACTATGTTTTAATGCCAGAACTTAACAACCCTGCTATTGAGAGGGGAGATTTTGGAACTAAAAAGCCCCCTCTCAGCAGGAGAGGGGGTTGGGGGTGAGGTTGGTGCATAAGTCGTAGCAAAGTGTGCATAGCTAACAGTAAAGTGTGCATGAGCCGTATCAACTTGTGCATAGCTAACAGTAAAGTGTGCATGAGCCGTATCAACTTGTGCATAGCTAACAGTAAAGTGTGCATGAGCTGTATTAACTTGTGCATAGCTAAAAGTAAAGTGTGCATGAGCAGTAGCAAAGTGTGCATAGCTAACAATAAAATTTGCACGAGCAGTAGCAAAGTGTGCATGAGCAGTAGCAAAGTGTGCATAGATAGGAGCAAACAAAAATCCCCAAAGCTGAAATATTATTCAACTTTGGGGATTTTTGCCCTTGGTGGTGTTTTTACTGGGTCGCCAAGACCGCCAAACCTTGCGTCAGCAACTCGGCAACTAAAAATCTTCAAGATGATGAGTTGCTGACGCTCGACTCGTTGGTCTTGGCGACCCCAAGAAAAACTCCAACGATGGTGGAAATGACAAAAGTGAAATCAGCAAGACCCTTAATTTACAGAGCTTTAGATTCTTTATAACAGATTTTTAATGTAGGCGAAATACTCTTATACTTGGGAATATCCATTGGTTGGTTAATGAAAAAGCCGTCTGAATTTTGATTCAAACGGCTTGATTGATGAGGAGATTCTTCGTGAAATCTATTTTTCACTATTGAGTTTTTGCTGAATTTTTTTCACGAAATCTAAAGTAACGCCTGTGATTTTAGCAATCTTCTCAAGTGAAAAATCGCTTTCATGCAGTAAGTTAGTGACAAATTTAGTTTGCTCTAATTCCTTAGCAATCATAAAAGCAATATCTCTTTCTTCATCTATATATTTTGTGATACTGTCCATGATAATTTCTTTTAGTTTTTGTTCTAAATTACGCAATTGTGACAAGACAAGTATTACTTCGGATTAGTATAGTAATACCTAAAATATTTTTCATCAAACTCGGAATGACAGCCTCAATATTTTCCTTGAATATTTTATCGTATTGATTGGCTTGCTTTTTTGACTTCATTTGGTAGAAACGGATAAGTGTAGGTTAAAAATAGCAAGTTTTTGTAAAGTTTCAAATAAAAGCTAAAGTCAGTTTGATAAAAATGTGGTTTTGAATATTAGTACTAATAAAAAAACTGCCACAAAATCCCAATCAATGGAATCTTATGACAGTTTTTTATCTCAAAGCTCATCACTCAAAGCTGACAGCTAAAAGCTATTTTGCAGAGAATTTATAAACAGTAGTGGTTTGGTAAGTTTCGTTTGGTTTTAACACTGTGCTTGGAAACGCAGGCTTGTTTGGCGAGTCAGGGTAATGCTGAGTTTCTAAACATAAGCCCGAACGGTGTTTGTAAATAATCCCGTTTTTTCCTTTGATTGTTCCATTCAAGAAATTACCTGTATAGAATTGAATCGCTGGCTCAGTGGTAAATACTTCTAATACTCTTCCGCTTTTAGGTTCATACACCGTTGCCGCTGGCTTTAATGTTTTTGACGAATCTGTTAAAACCCAACAATGGTCATAACCGCCCCCAGCTTTGATTTGCGTATCAGTAGTATCGTTAATACCAGCACTGATTTTCTTCGATTTCAAAAAGTCGAAAACATTACCCGTTACAGGTTTTAATTCTCCTGTTGGAATCAAAGTTTTGTCAACTGGCAAGAATTTATCAGCATTTAGTGTTACTTCATGGTCAAGAATATCACTATCTAAATTACCATTCAAATTGAAGTAAGTATGGTTGGTTAGGTTGATAATCGTTGTTTTGTCGGTAGTAGCTTTGTAGTCAATTTTCAAAGCATTATTTTTTTGTAAAGTATAAACTACTTCAACAGATAAATTGCCGGGATAACCTTCTTCGCCATCTTTTGCGGTATAAGTCAATTTCAAAGCTGGCTCTTCGCCTTCAATTGGCGTAGCTGTCCAGAGTACTTTATCAAAACCTTTCAAGCCACCATGCAAAGCATTTACGCCATTGTTTTGAGCAAGAGTATATTCTTTACCTTCGAGTGTGAATTTTCCGTTAGCAATTCTGTTGCCATATCTACCGATTAATGCACCAAAATATGGAACGCCTTTGTTGTAACCAGCTACTGAATCACAGCCAAGAATTACATCTTCATATACTCCTTTATTGTTTGGAGCAGTCCAAGAAACAACTGTACCACCAAAATTTGAAATTTTCACTTCCATGCCAGCGGCATTTTTCAAAGTATAAAGTTCGGTCTCTTGTCCGTCGGTAGTTTTTCCAAAGCTTACTTTTTCAATCATGTTTTTTTCACTTTCTTTTTTAGAGGTATCGCAAGACATCATCGTTACACAAGCCAACAAGAACAAAGTTGCTGCTTTTTTTACCTGTTTTTTCATTGTTAAATATTGTTTTTGGGTTGATTTTAATTTACACGAATTCAAATCATTAGATTATGCTGAAAAATCATTCTGTTGGCAAAATAGAAAGAATCATTGAAATACATCATGCTTATTGTTTCATAATGTATTCAAAAAGCGTCATAAATGGTTGAAGATTAATGACGCTTTTGAAAAATGCTGAATTAGGAGTGAGGACAATATTTTTACTCCGTATTAGTATTCCGAAGCGTTTAATTATTATTGGAATGTATTTTGACTGTCCAAAATGTTTAATGACCGAATATTATTCTGTAAAAGACCTCACCCCCAACCCCCTCTCCTGTTGAGAGGGGGCTTTTTAGTTCCCAAAGCTCCCCTCTCAGCAGGAGAGGGGTCGGGGGTGAGGTCATTCAACATAGAATATTTGGCTGTTACTTTCCTTTTGAATAGCCACACTTGAAACGGCAAAGCAAGAGTTGCCGCTACATTATAATTAATATTGTGCTTTTTTATACTTTATCATACCGATAAAACAGGTAATGATAAACCTATGTATAATACTAACTCCTCATTCAAAACTCAGCCCTCCAAACTCTTACAGTCCCGCAGATTTTTTGTGGTCAGCCAAGAATTTTGCTAAACCGCTATCAGTTAATGGGTGATTCAACAGAGCCAAAATAGCTGAAAGTGGAGCAGTAATCACATCAGAACCAATTTCAGCACATTTCAAGATATGGATTGGATTACGCACCGATGCCGCTAAAATTTCAGTTTCAAAACCGTAATTATCAAAAATCAAACGGATTTGTTCGATTAATTTAAGTCCATCCATAGAAATATCATCTAAACGACCTACGAACGGAGAAACATAAGTAGCTCCAGCTTTGGCAGCCAATAAAGCTTGTCCTGCTGAGAAAATTAGCGTACAGTTAGTTTTAATACCAATGCTTGAAAAATACTTAATCGCTTTGATACCGTCTTTAATCATCGGAATTTTTACTACGATATTCGGGTGAAGTGCCGCTAAAGCAAGACCTTCTGCAACCATTCCTTCGTAGTCGGTAGCAATTACTTCGGCAGAAATATCACCATCAACAATTTCACAGATGGCTTTGTAATGGTTGATTACGTTTTCTTGTCCGCTAATATTTTCTTTTGCCATTAAAGATGGATTGGTAGTTACGCCATCTAAAACGCCTAAATCGTGTGCTTCTTTGATTTCTGCAAGGTTTGCAGTATCGATAAAAAATTTCATTTGTTTATTTATTGTTAAAGGTTGAAAATTAGTTTTGAGCAATAAGCTTTAAGCTTTGAGCTATGAGCCTTGAGCTATGAGTTTTAATACTTGAGCCTTTTTAGCTCAAAGCTCACGGCTCAAAGCTCAAAGCTGACTGCTCACAGCTAAAAAAAGATTCAAGCCCCTTAAAAAGAGGCCTAAATACAAAATCCAATTTTAAATTATCTTCTATAAAACATTGAGTTCCAACGCAATTCATTTTTGAATTGGTATAAATCTGTCTTTTCATTAATCAATAAGTACTCGATACCTGCAATTTCAGCGAAGTCTGCATAATACTCTTGGCTAAGTGCTTGAGAGTAAACGGTATGGTGAGCACCACCTGCTAAAATCCATAGTTGTGCGGCTGTTTTCAAGTCAGGCTTAGTTTTCCACAATACACGAGCAACTGGCAATTTTGGTAATTCAGCCGCAGGTTCGATAGCTTCTACTTCGTTTACGATTAAACGGAAACGTCCGCCCATATCAACCATTGAAGCATTTAACGCTGGCCCAGCAGGAGAGTTGAATACCAAACGAACAGGGTCGGCTTTGCCACCAATGCCTAATGGATGGATTTCGCAAGTTGGTTTTCCTGAAGCAATCGTCGGACAAATTTCCAACATGTGCGAACCCAATACTTGGTTGTTGTTTGGCGAGAAGTGATAAGTATAATCTTCCATAAATGAAGTTCCACCTGCCAAGCCTGCTGCCATTACTTTTGAAGTACGTACCAAAACAGAAGTTTTCCAGTCGCCTTCGCCACCGTAACCGTAGCCATCAGCCATTAAACGTTGCGTAGCAATGCCCGGTAACTGAACCATTCCGTGTAAATCTTCAAAAGTATTCGTATAACCTTTGAAATTTCCTTGCGTCAAGAAAGAACGCAAACCAGCTTCAATTCGGGCGATTTCTATTAAGCTACTTCTTTGGCTACCGTTTACTTTTAATGAATCCATTAAAGTATATTGAGCTTCGTATTCTTCAATCAAAGCATTGATAGCTGAATCGCTTACTGAATTAATAATACCTACTAAATCACCAACTGGATGCGTATTTACTGAGTAACCAAATTTGATTTCAGCTTCTACTTTATCGCCTTCTGTAACGGCAACAAAACGCATATTATCGCCAAAGCGAGCAAATTTTGCTCCTTGTAAATCGTTCCAAGCAGAAGCAACTCTTGTCCAAACGTTGATTCTTTCGTGAACTTCTTCGTCTTGCCAGTGACCAACCACAACTTTACGAGCGATACCCATTCTTGCACCAATGAAACCGAATTCACGGTCGCCATGTGCAGATTGGTTCAAGTTCATAAAGTCCATATCAATATCAGCGTAAGGAATTTCAGCGTTGAATTGCGTATGTAAATGACAAAGTGGTTTACGTAAGATTTTCAAGCCATTAATCCACATTTTAGAGGGTGAGAAAGTGTGCATCCAACAAATTAAACCAATACATTTTGCATCAGAATTTGCTTGAATTGCTAAATTGTAGATTTCCTCTGGCGTTTTTAAAACGGGTTTAAACACAACAGTTACAGGAATTTTTGAAGACTTGTTTAATGCGTCTGCAATAATTTTAGAATGCTCATCTACTTGTTTAAGCGTTTCTTCGCCATAAAGATGTTGGCTACCTGTAATAAACCAAACTTCGTTTTGTTTTAAGTCAATCATTTTAATAATTATAATTTGGTGAACACCAGAATGTTATATGATAAAGATTTATTTTAATTCCAATACTGCCACAGAGAAAGCAGGTAATTTCACTTTTAATTGATTTCCTGAGATTGTTGCTCCAGAAAATGCTTTTGGCTGAATCTTGTTTGGATTATCGAAAGTATTGTGGTCTCTTAATTTTTCAGCAGTTAAAATTCTTCCAGAAACTGACACATATTTAGCACCTTTCAAATCAATCGTGATTTCTTGAGGATTTTTAGGGTCAACGTTTGTTAAAGAAATGTGAGTTAAACCTTTAGCATCTTTTGAAGCCGAAACAGAAACAGCAGGTAATTTTTCTCCTTCAAACACAAAGTCATTACTTTTTACTTTGATTGGCAGTAAAGTAGCATCTTGGTGAACATTGTACATTTCCATTACGTGATAAGTAGGAGTGAGCAACATTTTTTCTTCTTTAGTAAGAATTACCGCTTGTAAAACATTCACTACTTGTGCCAAATTCGCCATTCTAACACGGTCAGCATGATTGTTGAAAATGTTTAAAGTAGCTCCTGCAATCATGGCATCTCTCATGGTATTTTGTTGAAACAAGAAACCCGGATTTGTTCCATTTTCTACATTATACCAACCGCCCCATTCGTCAACTACCAAAGCAACTTTCTTTTTCGGGTCGTACTTATCCATTACTTCCGAATGTTTTGTTACCAATTCATCCATCAACAAAGCCTGTTGCATCGTTTTGAAATACTCTTTATCGGTATATTCCGTAGCAGAAGTTTTTTGACCTTCGCCCCAGCTTAATACTGAATAATGGTGAATAGCAACCCCTTCAAGCATTTGATGAGGAATGTTTTTCATCAAAGTTTCAGTCCATTTATAATCGGCATCACTTGCACCAGAGGCAACTCTGAAAAGTCCTTTTTTATCTGCACCAGCCATGAAAGTAGCATACTGACGGTAAATGTTAGCATAATAATCAGCTGTCATGTTTCCACCACAACCCCAAGCTTCGTTACCAACACCCCAGATAGCCACATTCCAAGGTTTTTCACGACCATTTTGCTCACGTAATTTTGACATTGGACTTGTTCCAGCAGCCAAGTTGATATACTGAGTCCAGTCTTTCAGTTCTTGTACAGTTCCACTACCTACGTTACCCGAAATATAAGGTTCAGTACCTAATAGCTCGCACATATTTAAGAAATCGTGTGTACCAAAAGAATTATCTTCAGTAACACCACCCCACCAAGTATTAACCATTGCAGGGCGTTGAGCTTTTGGACCGATACCGTCTTTCCAGTGATAAGTATCAGCAAAACAACCACCCGGCCAACGTAGATTAGGGATTTTTAATTTTTTAAGAGCGTCAACAATGTCTAATCTAACACCATCTTTATTAGGGATTTTAGTGTTGTTTTCACCCACATAAAAACCACCGTAGATACAAGTACCCAAGTGTTCGGCGAAATGTCCGTAAATGTGTTTGTTAATCGTTACTTTACCAGAATCGGCTTGCAATGTCACTAAATTCTGAGCATTTCCTAAGTAAGAAAGCCCTACAAATGCCATTGCGAATAGTTGTTTTTTCATCGTTTTTTTGAGGATTTAATTGGAATAACATTTAATTGTGAATGAGTGAGTTAGTGAATGGTGAGTTGTGAATGTAAGCATAGTTGTATTCCACATTCATCACTCAAAACTCCTCACTCATTAACATCCTTGACCGTAGTAGGCACTTTTGCCATGCTTACGCTCGTAGTGTTTTTCGATAAGGGTATCTTTCAAACGGTTTACTCTTGGATTTAATGTACAGGTCAAATAAGCCATTTGAGCCACAGCTTCTAAAACACCTGCATTATAGACGGCTTTTTCGGCATTTTTTCCCCAAGTAAAGGGAGCGTGATTTCCCAGAAGAACCATTTCTACTTCTTTGTATGAGAGACCTTTTTTCTCGAAATGGTTCATGATTTGAAAACCAGTTTCGTATTCATAATCGCCTTTAATCATTTCATCACTCATTGGCGGAGCACAAGGTACATCAACAGTCAAGTGGTCGGCATGAGTAGTTCCTAAAATAGGAATATCCATTTGTGCCTGAGCAAAGGAAGTAGCATAAGTAGAATGTGTATGAACGATAGAACCGATTTCAGTCCAATGTTTATACAATACTGCATGCGTTTTGGTATCAGAAGAAGGGCGGAAATTTCCTTCAACTACTTTTGCATCAAAATCGCAAATCACGATTTGGTCAGCCTGTAAAGATTCGTAAGGCACACCGCTTGGTTTAATAGCAAAAACACCTTTTTCTCTATCAACCACACTTACATTTCCGAAAGTAAAAACAACCAAACCCAATTTAGGAAGTTGCATATTCGCCTCAAAACAGGCTTGTTTAATATCTTGATACATGATTTTAAATATGAATTATGATGTATGAATTATGATGTATGAGATACGAATTATGATATGTAATATAAGAATGACAAAAAATTCTAATTAAGTATTTTAATTTTCAAACGATGTTTCATCAATCATATATCATAACTCATACATCATAATTCATAACTCCCTTCAACAAACGCTCCCAAAGCCACATATTTTTCATAAAGCTTAGCATACAAAGCAACGTTTTCAGCAATTGGAAAGTACGTTTTATCAAAACCGTTACCCATTGCTGCCACAGCCGTATTAACATCTGGATAAATGCCAGCCGCCACAGCCGCATACATGGCAGCACCCAAAGCAGGAGCTTGTTCTGAAGTAGCAATTTTTACAGGCATATCTAAAACATCAGCCAATGTTTGCATCACAAAATCTGATTTTTTAGCCACACCACCCATACCTACAATTTGCTTAATATCAACGCCTTCATTTTTGAAACGATCAACAATCGCTTTTGAACCAAAACAGATGGCTTCAACCATGGCACGGAAAATAGCAGGAGCATCAGAACCCATTCCTAAGCCCATAATAGCACCTTTCAAAGCTTGGTTAGCATCTGGAGTTCTTCTACCATTTACCCAGTCGAGGGCAACTACATTTTTCTCTGAAATAGGAATAGCCGCCGCTGCTTTTGAAAGACTTACAATGATAGAATCTTCAATTTGTTGTTTGATTTCTGGAGCAATATCAGCATTTTGTACTGACCACATTGTTAGGTTTTTAAACCAAGCCAACAAGTCTCCAAAAGCCGATTGACCAGCTTCTAAACCTAACATACCCGGAATAATTGAACCATCAACCTGTCCACAAATACCACGAACGAGTTTATCACCAATTTCATCAAAAGGAGCAACCATCATGTCGCAAGTAGAAGTCCCCATTACTTTTACCAAAGTAGCCGATTCAATTTCTACTCCCACAGCACCAGCGTGAGCATCGAAAGTACCTACCGAAATAATAGTTTCAGTACTTAAACCCAATTTTTCGGCCCAAGCTTCACATAAATTACCCATTGCTACATCAGCAGTGTAAGTATCTTCAAATAATCTTGAACGTAATGCAGCCAAACGGCTATCGAATTTTCCTAAATATTCTTCCGAAGGTAAACCTCCCCACGACTCATGCCACATTGCTTTATGACCAGCCGCACATCTACTTCTTTTTACTGAGCTTACATCATCGCTTCCCACTAATACCGACGGAATCCAGTCGCAATGCTCTAACCAAGAATAGGCAGCATTGGCAATACTTTCATCTTCACGAGTGATATGTAAAATTTTTGCCCAAAACCATTCTGATGAATAAATTCCCCCTTCAAATTGTGTATAATCAACGCCACCCCAAGTACGAGAAACTTGGTTGATTTCTGCTGCTTCGTTTACTGAAGTATGGTCTTTCCAAAGTACAAACATCGCATTTGGATTTTCCTCAAAACCAGCGGTTAAAGCCAATGGAGTACCCGTTTTATCAACTGCTACTGGCGTAGAACCCGTTGTATCAACAGTGATACCTTTCACCAATTCTGGGTTTACCTCTGGTGCTTTTGCCAAACAATCTTTAATAGTACTTTCTAAACCTTCAAGGTAATCTAAAGGATGTTGACGAAATTGGTTTTTAGCAGGTACGCAATATTTTCCTGCTTTCCATCTTGGATAATAAAAAACTGATTGGCTGATTTCTTTGCCGTTTGTCGTATCAATAAGTACTGAGCGAACAGAATCTGTTCCATAATCAACACCGATGACGTATTGGTTTTTCATGGTTTAAATAAATTTTTGTGTCGAAATGACACAATTGTTTGTAATATTTTAAAATGCGTTGAAAATCAAGTCTAAAATAAATTGTAAGGATTTTTTATTGGTTATTTCATTACCATTTAAAATCGGAAATGAAATTGTGGAAATCGTTGAAATTGTTTTTATACTTTTCTGCATCAAGTTGATATAAAACCGCTTTTTTAGTAGCAGAATGTTCGTTTTTTTCGCCTGTATCAATCAAGAGTCCAGTAGAAATAATTTTTCTGCTAAAATTCCTGCGGTCTAATCGCATATCATAAATAGCCTCATAGAGTCTTTGCAGTTGTGGAATCGTGAATTTTTCGGGTAATAATTCAAATCCAAGAGGGTGTAAAGCAGCTTTATATCTTAATTGAGATAATGCCAAGTTTACCATTTTGTTGTGGTCGAAGATTAAATCTGGTTTTTCTTTGAAATTGAACCAATAGCCATTCATCGAACGTGATAGTTCAGAATCATGTGCATGGATGTTAATCAAGGCAAAAAAACACACAGAAACAGTTCGCTCTACCGGATCACGAGTAATTTCCCCGAAAGCCTGCAACTGTTCCATATATACATTTTCAAGACCAGTCAATTCATTTAAAACACGTTTTGCACCTTCCTCCAAATCTTCTGACTCATTTAAAAATCCACCCATCAACGACCACTTGCCTTTTTCAGGTTCAAAGTTTCGCTTAATCAGTAGTAATTTTAATTCGTCACCATCAAAGCCAAAAATTATACAATCAATGGCTAATAAGATTCGAGTTTCATGTGTGTATTTTTGAAGCATCTTTCGTGTATTAAATAGATTGTGTAAATTTAACACGATTTATTTAATACAACAAAATCTTTTAAAAAGAAAATTTGATAATTTGAAGAAATATATCAATGAAATGGAGGATTTTGGAAGAATTGAGCAAGTAAGGTAGAAAAAGATTTAAAATTGGACTAAAGAGGGTATAAAAAACAAATGCAAATAAAGAATCAGGCTACACATTTTCAAGAATGTATAGCCTAATTCTTTATTAAAAATGTTAGACTTGAGTGAAATTCTTTTTCTCAGCTGCCACTTTATCCGAGTTAGGTATGATAATAAAGTGTTTACCACAGCTTGGACATTTATAGTATTTGAAATCTGGGAAATATGAAAGGAAAAGTTTTACCTGAAAAGGTCTTTTAACTCTGTCACAATGAAGGTTTCCACAGCTTGGACACTTATTAACATCGGTTTTTCTTAGAAAGTAAAACGCCAGATAATAGATTTGCAAAGCAATAATTAATATTAAAGCTGAGTAAAAGGGATGATAAATTAAAAAATCCATATTTTCTTGTGTGTGTTAATGGTTTTAAGCAAATTCTATATACGTAATATAAAAGAATATAACTCAAAATTTACCTTATAAATGGCTAAAGTTTATATGATAATCAAACATTTATTTAGATAAATCTTTTAATACAAGATTGTAATAAAAATAAAATATTGAGTTGTTTAAAGAATTAGTATTATAATATTCTAATGCTAATTTCTATATTTTTTTTAAATCTACAAGGTAATTTTAAGGAAATTTTAATATTGTGGCATTAATAAAGTACAAAATTTATTAGTTGGTACAAATTGCACTTTTTTAACTTTTTAAACTTTTAGTTTATCTTGGTTTTATCTAATTTAATTTCTGTTACTTTTTTTCAAAAAAAAGAAATTAAGGGATAAAAGAATTATTTTTTGTAAAAAAATAAGAATATTAAAGCTGTTAATGAACATAAGATAATTCATTACTCAATTTTTTAGGGTTAAACTTATCCTAAAAAATATTGGAAATGTTCTTTTTTAATTTCATTTGCTCCGTAAACTTCTGAAAGCGTTTGGGCTACAAAATCTACTATTTTTTCGAGGTCTTTTTTATCGTTTACTGTTAGTTCTGTTGAGAAGTTTACGTTCCCTTCTGAAGGCTTTTTCCAACCTAACTCAACTAATTTTAAAAGTTGAGATTCACTAAGTTTTTTGGCAGCAGGCAAGTACTCATTAGAAACGGCTTCACAAAAAACTTCATTTGCCCCTTTAGAACTGGCAGCTTGTAGATAGTAACTGTCTGCAAAATCGAGAGTGAAATAGTTTGATTCGCCACCTTCTTTTAAAATTTTTTGAAAGGCTGTTTGAATAAGAGATTTGTTCATTGTTTTATGATTAATTTAGACAAAGTTAGAACAAATACATAACATGGCTAAAGCTTTTAAGTGAAACATCTGTAAACTTTAGATGAAGATTTTTACTAAAAAATCATTTTCACCAATAAGTAAGTACAGTAGTAAAAGTATCTTGTGTTAAATTTTGAAAAAGGATTTCTAAAACTATAAAACCAATAATGTATGAAAAGAATAAATACCATTGATTTTGTGAGAGGTTTAGTAATGATTATCATGGCTTTAGACCATATCAGAGATTTTATACATGTAAGCTCGCTTACGGTGAATCCAACTGATCTTTCAAATACCACACCTGCACTGTTTTCTACTCGCTGGATTACACATTTTTGTGCCCCAACTTTTGTGTTTTTATCTGGAAGTTCGGCTTACCTTTCTTTCAGTAAACAGCAAAATCTTGTCGAAAGTCGTAAGTTTTTATTAACTCGTGGACTTTGGCTGATTTTTTTAGAATTTACTGTTGTCAATTTGGGCATTTGGTATGACATTCATTTTGGCATTCTATTGTCACAAGTCATCGCTGTGATTGGATTTAGTTTTATTATTCTTTCATTTTTATTAAGATTTTCAAGCAAAACAATTGGAATTATCGGCTTAGTATTAGTTTTTAGCCATGATTTAGCCTTGCAATTCCCCTCTGCTATCACTAATCCAGTATTGAAATTTATAGCATCATTGTTTTTTGCACCAAACGGCTTTCCGATCACTCCTAAATTTATTTTTATTGTAGGTTATCCAATTATTCCTTGGTTGGGAATGATGCTGTTGGGTTTTGCTTTTGGACAATCTTTTGAAAATGAGAGCGAAACAAGAAAGAAGATATTTTTACGGGCTGGAATGATTTCTTTAGCTTTATTTATTGTACTGCGTTTGGTAAATCTTTATGGCGATGCCGTACCTTGGTCAGTGCAGTCAAAGTTTACTTTTACGATTTTATCTTTTTTGAATATTACAAAATATCCACCTTCGTTGCTTTATACTTTGCTTACTTTAGGAGTAATGTTTTTGGTTATGAGGATTGTGGAAGGAGCTAAAAATAAACTGATAGAATGGGTTTCTATTTTTGGTAAAGTGCCTTTGTTTTATTATTTGATACACTGGTATTTAGTTCATTCGATAATGATTGTAGTACTCTTGATGCAAGGTTTTCAATGGAGTGACTTGAATTTTCAAGACTTTAATTTTGGTCGTCCGAAAGGAGTATCAGGAGTAGAGTTGCCAATGGTTTTTTTGATTTGGTTAATCGTAATACTGCTGATGTTTCCTTTATGCCGTTGGTACGCAAATTACAAAAGCTTGCATAAAGAAAAACAATGGTTAAGGTACTTATAATTTCAAGTTTCGATATTCAAAAAAACCTCTCCAAGTACTTGGAGAGGTTTTTTTGAATGTTTTTATTTTAAAAGTGCTACTGCTTTTTCAACTTGATCAGTAAAATTATTTAGGACAGTCGCTACGGTTTCAATACCCGTTTCTGCATCTTTCCATTTTCTTTGTTCGATAGATTCTCTGACTGATGGAATTGTTTTTACGCCATAACCAGTAAAAAATCCTGGAGCATAAATTTGGTGTTTGTACCACGGACGGTTCGGAAGTCCTTCTTGTTTTGTCAAATAGCGTTCAACGGTATAAAGTAATTCGTTTAATTTCGCTAATTGAGTCGCATTGAGTTTTTCGCTATTTTTTACTACTTGTGCATACAAATTAGCACTTTTTTCTAAACGAGTTAGTGCATTTTCCAAAGGAGCAAAGTTAATATAAGGTACTTCGTCCAATACTTTTACAGTATATGGTTCTTTAGGGTCGCTGGCGGCTTCGTAGCGTCCTTCTTTGATGAGACGATTATTCTCTTCAGTTTTACTTCTGGTATTTTCTAATAATTTCTTTACTTCATCACCATAGTTTTGTAATGTATTTGAAAAACTTTGGAATTCAAAAGGTAGTACTTCTGCATTGGCAAGACGCAAAACACTACGTCCCATTGTTTTTGCCAAAGCTACTCCATAAGCAAAATCAGGGTCTTTGAATTTTGTATAATGGTCGAAAGAATCGTAAATAGAGTGATATTCGCCACCTTCGTCTTCACCGCCAAAACCTACATTCATAGCCGAAACCCCTAAATGCTGTAAAAATGGAGAGAAATCTGAACCAGAACCTAATGCTTCAATCCGTAAATCAGCACGGTTTAATGCTTCTTTTTTGCCTTCTGGCGAACCATTTACTAAAATATTTGAACGTAAACGCTCTGAAACACTGATACCTTTTTGTGGGTCGATTACGTCACGACTTACTTGGTTGAAGAATTTTTCTAAAGTATGCGAGCCACCTGCGTATAAAAATCCACGACCATTGCCGTCTGAGTTAAGGTAAACTACCGCTTTTTTACTCAATTCATCACGATTGGTTTCAACCCATTCCGTTGAACCCAACAAGCCCGGTTCTTCTCCATCCCAAGCACAGAAAACCAACGTTCTTTTTGGTTTCCAACCAGTTTTGGCTAATTCGCCAATAGCACGAGCTTCTTCCATTACAGCAACCATACCACTTAGTGGGTCGGCTGCACCAAATACCCAAGCATCGTGGTGGTTTCCTCGTAGAATCCACTGGTCAGGAAATTCTGAGCCTTTCATTACGGCAATTACATTATAAAGTGGCTCTACTTTAAAATCAAACGCTAATTTTAAATGTACTTTGGCAGCACCCGGCCCGATGTGATAGGTAATCGGTAAAAGTCCACGCCAAGCTTCTGGGGCAATTCTACCTTCTAATGCCTTTAATAAAGGGAGAGCATCACCATAAGAAATTGGTAAAACTGGAATTTTCATAATCGTTGTTGCTTCACGATAATCCAATCTTTTGGCATTTTTTGTGTCGCCGTAACCAGGTGTAAGTGGGTCACCCGGAGCAACAGGAATATCTAAAACCGAACCACGCTGTACGCCAGTTTCATTTCTGAATGGGCCTTTTGGATAGACATCGCCTTGTCCGTATCCGTCATCTTTTGGGTCTGAGTAAATCAAACAGCCGATTGCTCCTTTTTCTGCGGCTAATTTTGGTTTTAGTCCACGCCAAGAACCGCCATAACGAGCAATGACGATTTTACCTTTAACACTTATGCCCAATTTTTCTAATACTTCATAGTCGTCGGGTCTGCCGTAGTTGACGTAAACTAATTCAGCTGTAACGTCGCCATCTGCTGAAAAACAGTTGTAAGTAGGCAAATGCTCTTTCAATTGGATAGAAGTAGCATCCTCTTTTAAGGCTGGTTCTACCAAAGAAGCCTTGAAAGTAGTTGGACTAACTAATGATAATTCTCTCAATTTGGGCGTTGGGAAAAGGGCATAAGAAGTATCAATACGAGCCTCATAACCCCAAGAACGGAACAAATCTCTCATATACACCGCATTGTCACGGTCGTGAGGCGAGCCAACATAATGCGGTTTTGAACTCATAAACTTCATCCAAGTACGCAAGTTTTGCGGGTTGAGTTTACTGTCAAATTGAGCTTCTAAATCTTTTTCTTTAGCAGTACTTTTATCATTGAAACCCAAAATATTTTGAGCCGACGATAAGTTTACATTCAATAAATAAAGAATGGTAAGGATGGAAATGGTTTTTTTCATGAGTAATATTTGTTGAAGAAAATTGAATAGCAGTATCATTGAATACTTGCGACTGAATTAGTAAATATATTTATTTTTAGTCAAGGTTGGAGTTTATAGATAGAAAAAAGATATAATTTCTCAATGGAGTTGTTTTAATATACAAAATCCCCAAAATAAATTTTGAGGATTTTGTACATTAACAATGCTATTTATTTTTTGTGTCTTCTGATTCATCCTTCTTTTTGAGTCTTTTGGCATCTTTCAGACTCTTATTCAACATCCATTCTATTTGCCCATTCACGCTCCGAAATTCATCGGCAGCCCATTTTTCAATTGCCTTCATCATGTCGGCATCAATACGTAGGGCAAAGGATTTTTTTTCAGCCATAATCTATTGATTTAAAGTACCAGTATTAATCACTGGCTTGGTTTCGCTATCACCACAGAGTACAACCATCAAGTTGCTTACCATTGTTGCTTTTTTATCTTCATCAAAGGTAATAATGTTTTTTGAGTCTAATAAATTTAAGGCACTTTCTACCATGCCAACAGCTCCTTCAACAATTTTATGGCGAGCTGCCACAACGGCAGAAGCCTGCTGTCTTCTAAGCATCGAATGAGCAATTTCAGGGGCGTAAGCCAAATAGCCAATTCTTGACTCAATTACTTTGATTCCTGCAATTTCCAAGCGTTCGCTTACTTCATTTTCAAGGGCAGTATTAATATCATCGAAATTTGTACTGAGCGTAACAGTTGCTTTTTCATCTTCAAAATGGTCGTAAGGAAATGAGCCAGCCAGTTTACGAACCGCAGAGTCTGTCTGAATTCTGATAAAACTTTCATAATTATCTACTTCAAACAGAGGCTTAAAGGTATCTTCTACTTTCCAAACCAGAATGACACTTATCAGAATTGGATTTCCCATTTTATCGTTTACTTTGATTTTCTCACTTTCAAAGTTGCGTGCTTTCATTGAAAGTGTGATTCTACTAAAAAATGGATTGACCCAAAACAGTCCGTTTTGTTTGATAGTACCTTTATAGTCACCAAAAAGTAAAAGTACTTTAGCCGAATTTGGACTAATAATGATAAAGCCTTTTAGGATCAAAGAAGAAAGTATGATTGCTAAAATTGCATCAAAAGGATGTCCTTCAACAATGCCAAAAATCAAAAAAGCTAAACTAAGTAACAAGGCAACAATGGCAAAATATCCATTGAATGGGACGAGGTTTTTTTCGGTTTTCATAGATTGAATATTGATATTAAAATGATATTACAATAGTAGTATATTGGTTTTAATTAATCATTCTTTTGAAGGGATAATTTTGATGAATTTTGGATGAGTGGTCGGAATTAATGATTAGGATAAAACTTATAAAAAAACACTCGAAATACTATATTTCGAGTGTTACAGGCATTTTGATAAAACTTAATAGTGAAATTACTTTATATCAATGCGATTAAGCAGTAAGAAAGAAGTGAAGTCCTGCTTTGTATCTATTAAATCGGTCTTGCAATCCATTTGTACCACCGTTGATAACTTTGGTTATTTTTATAAAAGCATCCTTATTAGTACCAAGGTCAATAGATTTTTTTAAATCAATTTTATCAGCCAAAGTATTGATTTTATGTTTATCCCAAAACCAGCCAGCGGATAAAGCAGCATTTTCAAGCTGCTGTAATGAGCATTTATCTACAATTTTGCCACCCAAAATACTTGGATTGTTAATAAAGTCAATCTTTAAATCATTACTTAAATGTGTATAATTTATTCTACCTGTAATTTGAATTAAACCTCTTCCTTTATATTTCCTTCCATCGCCTTTTTGCGTATTTCCTAAGTCTTTCCGATTTTCATAGGCGTCTCCTGTTGCGATTTCCTCTGTGTAGAATAGACCGCCACTTTCGTGTCCTACTTGTGAAAGAAAACAAAGTTGTTGAGCAGGTGTAGTGATATTAAACCTGTCAAGTGTTTTCTGAATGTGTGGAAGAAACTTTGTGGCATGTACCAATTTTGAGCAAGTAGCTTCTTTTAACTGACCGACTGTTAGTGCCATTTTATGAATTGATTAAAAGTTAATATTTTCAACAATTACTTTTTACTTTCCTTCTCACCAGTAGCAACCGCACTTCTAAGTTTCATTACTTTATTCAATAAATCAAACCAGAAAGGAGCTCCCATCGAAATCGCTAAGGCTGATATTAGCCAGCCCAGTAAACTTGCTAAGGTGAAATTTTTACAAAAACCACCTTTCCAACCAATTGCTAAGATCTCTTGACTGCTTTGAATATCGTTCATTACTAATTCGCTTGCTTGTTTTGTAAGCGAATCACTGAGAGTTTGAAGAGCTACATATCTTGTTTCAGCTACTTCTTTAAGGCTATCTTTTGAAACTGCCGAAATTGAAGTCAGAGAATCTATATTCTTTTTATTGGTTTCAAGTTCTACTTTAAGATTTGGATGATTTTTAACAAAAGCATCTGCACGATTGACGATTTGCTGTCTTAGCTCTGGATTTTCTTGTAAGTTTTTGGCAATCTTCAAAGTATCTACATTGAATGCAACCGAAATACCTATACCAATTCCAAAGAGTATTAATTGAGTATAACGCTTGTACCAACCCGTCGAACGCATCATCATTTGTTCAAACCATTGTTCCAAAAATTCTTTAAATTTATCTACGTCGGCTTCTGCCTCGTTCCACAAGGATTGAATTTGTTTCAAGGTTTCGTTTTGAATCACAATTCCTCCCCACGACGTTTTCCCTTCTTCTAAACTTTGGTGAATTTTTGCCTTTAATTCTTCTTTTGTTTTCATGGCGAAGTCGTCTCCTCGCAAAAGGTCTATCACAACTTTTGAAAAAGAAACTTTATCCATGTAGGAGGGAAGTTTACTGAGTAACAGCGTATCAGCCCCTAAGTATTTGATTAAGGGGTGTTGGTAAAACTGTTCACACATAGATGTAGAACCATTATCATCAAGCATTCTTTGAATGGCTTTTTTGAGGACATAGCCCCTAAGACCAATATTGGTAGCGATAATTTCTTGTAGCAAAGAGCCAAGTAAGCTATATAATAAGTATATAAATACCAAGCCAATGACAATGTCGAAAGCGGAGTTATTGAGCATTTTATGAGCGTTTAAGTGGTGGTATTGTTATTAGCAAGTAGGCTGTTGGTCTATCCAAGCGGGGTCGCTAAGGTTTTTCAAAATCGAATATCTATCGCCTGATGCTGTTACTAATGCTCCTTTTTTATCGACTTTCGTTACAAGGTCTTTTTTGAAATAATTATCATCGCTTTTTGGAGAACAGATATACTCTGCAACGGCTTCCCCTAATACTTTCATCAGTGGAAATTTAGTGACATCCGCCATGTCAATTTTGCTAAGTTCTTCATCATCAAGCTCGTGTAGCCAATCTGCTTCAAGATTCGGAATATGAGCAATTGATTTGTCGGGTAATTTTGAAATTGCCTTTGCGTCTAATGAAAGTTGGAATCTTCTGAAATCAAGCTCAGGAAGTAAATTACTTCTCAAAAAGTTTACTTGCATTTCACTGGCATCTTTACTTGATTCATCCATGACATAATTTAACCAGAAAAGAGCATCTAAGCCTTTTGGGTCATGGGTTTCATCTGGCTTAATAAAGCGGAATAAACTTGCTGTTCCTAAGCTGAAGACTGTTGTTTGGTTAGGTACATATTTCCCTTTGCCATCATAGAAAAACGCCTCCATAGTTGCTGCCAACACTGGATTGTTGTAAACGGTTGTACCGCCATCCACAAAGCGTTCAAAAGAGCAAAAGTAAGTTGGTGCAGACATTGTCGCCTCTAATACACCCCGAATGAGTACATCTTGATAAGTACCTTTAACTTCTGAGTCTTTAGTAAAACAAGTAAAAAAGGTTTCTTCACCAGCCGAAAGGTCTTTTGAAGTGAGTAATATATCAATGTTGGAGGAGGTAGTAACTTGTTTGAGCGTATTATCTCCAAAGACTGATTTTACTACATTTCTATAATTCTTTTTATCAAAAGCAGGCGGATTATAGAAGCGATTGGCAAACAAGCCTTTCTTTGTAAAGACTCTTTTTACCATTTTTTCATAAATGTCTTCGATGTCTTTAGCACTCTTTTTAAAAGCAATCAAACTGGCAATAATTGCTCCTGTTGATGTACCAGCTACCATGTCGGCCCATTCATACACTGGACTGCCAGCTACTTCTTCTAATTTTTTGAGTAATTGAACCGTGAATATTCCTCTCATACCTCCTCCATCAAAACTTAGGATAATTTTGTTTTCAGGTTTAATACCTAAGTTTTTCCGAGCAATCTCTCTTGCAGTCATTGTATTAATGTTTAAAATTGAAACTTATTTTCACTAATTAAAAAGGTTGATTCGGGCAATACTTTTCCACCAAGATTATTTTAGAGAATAATCTTGTTATGCAGAAATTTGAATTGATTTTCAGTAAGTTATATTTTTTGTTGTGGAAGTAAACATAGATAAATAATGACTTTTGGTCAAATATTTCTTAGAAAAATACGTTAAAAATTTATTAAACGGTAAATGCCTTATTTTGGACAAGTACAAATGCTACTTTTAGAATAAATGCTTATTCTAAATACCAAAAGCAAGAAAAATGACAAGAAATTGGATTTTTTTATCTTTAAATTTGTTACTTAACCAATATGTTGCTTAATTTTATACGTTGAATTTTTGAATTTCCATCAGTACTAACAAAAAGACACAATGACACAAGTGATAAAAAAAATCGCACATTTGTTATTTGGTTCATTAGAATACGGTTTTCCAGTGTTTGGAGAACAGTCTCGTAAAATCTTATCAGACGAAAATCTTTCTAAGCAATTATTATTTGCTATCGACATGGACAAGCATGGGAAAGTACCACCAACGATTCAAATCAAAGAAAAGTCATATAAATTAGTGCGACTTGGAGAAACCCAATCTATTATTCAATGACCACCATTACCTTTGGCTTTGCTTTAATCATTATTCTAATCATTTTGCCGGGCGGAGTATTCCGTAGAGCCTATTTTTCTTCCGAATTTTCAAACTATCACCTGCGTGCCAGCAATTTCTCGGAAATTGTTTTTACTGTTGGCGTTGGAATTTTCTTCCAAGCTTTAGGTATTTTGTTTGTAAATTACTTAGTTCCCTATTACTACGTTGATTTTATGCTGATTGGTAAATTATTGACCAATCCAGACCATGCTACCATCGCAGCTATTGGTAATTATATCCCTCAGATTTTTTTTTATAGTGTTTTTCTTTGTTTTGGCTGTTTTGCCACAGGCAGAGGACTGATGTATGTAGTAATTACTCAACGACTTGATGAAAAAATCCCTTTGTTGCGTTTTGATAACAAATGGAATTATATCTTTTCTGGAAAACCTTTTGCCAAGAAAAAAGAAGACGAAGTATATAAATACGTAAACATTTGCGTAAGTATCGACGATACTTTTGTGGTGTATTCGGGCTTCTTAACTGATTATTGGATTGGACAAGATGGACAATTGGAGATTGTAGAACTAAAAAAAGTAAAAAGAAAAATTATTGACAAAAGTTACGAACCAAATGACAATGAAATCAATCATACCGAATATGATTTTGTGGTGAGTAAACTACTGATTCCATACAAACAAATTCAAAATTTGTCTATTACTTATTACGATTTGGAAGAACTTTAATACTTGTGGATTTCGGATTTCAGATGTCGGCTTTATCAAAAACTTTTTTTACCAATTTCCGAAATCCGAAATCCCAAATTGCTTTAAAAATTCGTCCACAATTAACTTCTACTTCATAATTCAAATCTCATATCTACTAATATCCTCTTTCCAAATTAGCTATATTTACCAAAGTTTCGCCTTTTTCAAATCTTTCAAGGTTTTCGATAAAAAACTTAATTTTATCCAAATTCTCTTCTGCCCAGCCTCCAGAAGTATGTTGTGTCAATAATACATTGGGCATGTGCCAAAGTACATGATTTTCGGGGATTGGTTCTTTGGCAGTAACGTCTAAAACTGCTCCGTAAATTTTATTTTGTTGTAACATTTCAATCAAAGCCTCTTCATCAACTGCCGAACCTCTACCAACGTTGACAAACAAAGCGGAGGATTTTAACATTCCTAAACGAGTCTTATTCAACAAACCAACCGTTTCTGGCGTTTCTGGCAAAGTAGCCACCAAGATGTCGGTTGTAGGTAAGTAATTGTCTAAATTGACTACCGTTTTAGAATCCAAAACCGTAGTTTCACAATTGAAGCCCGACAAAAAAGTCTTTACTTTTTGTCCGATTGCTCCAGCTCCCAAAACTAATACTTTGGCGTTTGAAAGTAAATGTAAACTCGAACGCAAAGGAGTACCAATCCATTTTGATTCAGTTTGTAGTTGGCTCAAATAGGCAACTCCACGAAACATGGCTAAAATCCCTGCTACTGCTGTTTCAGCTACCGAAGTACCAAAAAAGCCTTTAAGATTGGTAATCTGAAAAGTATGATTTCCTAATTGTTGGTAAGGGTCGAGACCAGCCGAATGTAATTGTAACCACTGAAGTTTGGTGGTTTTCTTTGCCCAAGCTAAAGGCACATTTCCAAAACAAATGTCTGCTTCGAGAAATTGCTCTTCACGGTTTTCAGGAGAAATCTCTTCGCCAATACTTAATGTGTATTTTGCCGCAAGTTGTTCTTTGATGATGGCAACTTCCGCTACTTCAAATTTGGTATGAATGTATATTTTCATGGTAAAATGGATGGTATTCTGTCAGTGTTAAAAAATATTATCTGTTACTATGGCAAAGCAAACAATCAATGCTGTCATTCTGTCATAAAAAAAGCTTTAAAAAGCTACTGGCATTAAGATTGTTAAAAGAAAGGAAACAATTGACAGTTTATACTAAAAGTAAAACTTCAATAACAAAATTAGGCAAACATTTCTGTAAGCCTCATTACTGTTAAATTAAAAATCTTATTCATATACTTAATTAAAATTAACAATGGGAAAAATTATCGGTATTGACTTAGGAACAACCAACTCTTGCGTAGCTGTAATGGAAGGTAACGAGCCAGTCGTAATCGCTAACTCAGAAGGTCGTCGTACTACACCTTCAATCGTTGCCTTCTTAGATAATGGTAACGGTGAACGTAAAGTCGGAGACGCTGCCAAACGCCAGGCTATCACGAATCCAAAAAACACTATTTCATCTATCAAACGTTTTATGGGTAAACGTTTCTCAGAAGTTGGTAGTGAATTAAAAACGATTGCATACACCGTAGAACAAGGTTCAAACGATACTCCACGTGTACGCATCGGTGACCGTTTGTACACACCTCAAGAAATTTCGGCTCAGATTCTTACTAAAATGAAGCAAACTGCCGAAGATTATTTAGGGCAAACTGTTTCAGAAGCAGTAATTACTGTTCCAGCATATTTTAATGATGCAGAACGTCAGGCTACTAAAGAAGCTGGACAAATTGCAGGTTTAGACGTAAAACGTATCATCAACGAGCCAACAGCAGCAGCTTTAGCTTACGGTCTTGATAAAGGCGGTAAAGATATGAAAATCGCTGTATTCGACTTAGGTGGTGGTACTTTCGATATTTCAGTATTAGAATTAGGTGATGGCGTATTTGAAGTAAAATCTACTGACGGTGATACTCACTTAGGTGGTGACGACTTCGACCAAGTAATCATCGAATGGTTGGCAGACGAATTCAAAAAAGATGAAGGTGTTGACTTACGTAAAGATGCTATGGCTCTTCAACGTTTGAAAGAAGCGGCTGAAAAAGCAAAAATCGAATTGTCTTCGGGTGCTTCTACTGAAATCAACTTGCCTTATATCTTCCCTGTGGATGGTATGCCTAAGCACTTGGTTCGTACTTTGTCACGTGCAAAATTCGAGCAATTAGCTGATTCATTAATCCAAAGAATGCTTGAACCTTGTAAGCGTGCAATGAAAAATTCAGGCTTTACCAACTCAGACATCAACGAAGTTATCTTGGTAGGTGGTTCAACTCGTATTCCTAAAGTAGTTGAAGAAGTAGAGAAATTCTTCGGAAGAAAACCTTCTAAAGGTGTAAACCCTGACGAAGCTGTGGCAATCGGTGCGGCTGTTCAAGGAGGTGTATTAACAGGTGAAGTAAAAGACGTATTATTGTTAGACGTTATTCCTTTATCGTTAGGTATCGAAACAATGGGTGGTGTTTTCACTAAATTAATCGAAGCTAACACTACAATTCCTACGAAAAAATCTGAAACATTCTCGACTGCTTCAGACAACCAACCTTCGGTAGAATTGAACGTATTACAAGGTGAGCGTCCGTTAGCAAGTCAGAACCGTTCATTAGGACGTTTCCACTTAGACGGTATTCCACCAGCACCACGTGGCGTTCCACAAGTAGAAGTAACTTTCGATATTGATGCCAACGGTATCCTTCACGTATCTGCAAAAGATAAAGGAACAGGAAAAGAAAGCAATATCCGTATCGAAGCTTCAAGTGGTTTGACTGATGCAGAAATCGAAAAAATGCGTCAAGAAGCGAAAGCACATGAGGCAGAAGATAAAGCAGAACGTGAAAAAATCGAAAAAATCAACCAAGCTGATTCATTGATTTTCCAAACAGAAAAACAATTGAAAGAGTACGGCGAGAAACTTTCGGCAGGTAACAAATCAGCCATTGAAGGAGCTTTAGCAGAATTGCGTACTGCACACGGTTCACGTGATGTAGCGTCAATTGATTCAGCTCTTGAAAAATTAAACAACGCATGGGCAGCAGCTTCGCAAGAAATGTATGCACAAAGCGGCCCTCAGGCAGGACAACCAACTGGCGATGCTGGTCAAACAGCTGACGCTGGTTCTTCTTCACAAGCAGAAGATGTTCCTTTTGAGGAAGTGAAGTAAAAATAGCTTTGAGCCTTGAGCGATGAGCCATCAGTCTCCGACTGATTTTTAGATATAAAGTGTTATAAAATCTCCTTTTAGGAATTCTTTCAAATTTTTGAAAGGAGATTTTGTAGCACTTTTTTTGTTAAAAATCAAAACTGAATACTTTCTTAAATTTAGTTCATTTGATATGAGTAATTCAAATTTAAAAATAAATAACTATGGCAATAAGTCCGAATTCTATTCTACATTTTAC
This sequence comes from Arcicella rigui, assembly GCF_034929435.1. Lineage (NCBI taxonomy): Bacteria > Pseudomonadati > Bacteroidota > Cytophagia > Cytophagales > Flectobacillaceae > Arcicella > Arcicella rigui. The sequence goes on along the minus strand of NZ_JAYFUM010000028.1, from coordinate 86,015 downwards.
TAAACGCAGGGCTTCTCTTGAAAAGATTCTTGAAGGTTTTTTTACAACACATTATTGTAAAGAGGTTTTTGAACTTAATGAAGCTAAATATAAACTTGGTATTCCAATGATTTCATTTTGCGATATTCCAATAAGTAACATTACATCACATACTGATAAATATGGAAATTATGGAATAGGTCTTAAAAAAGAATGGGCAGAATTAAATAGAATAAACCCTGTACTTTATATGGAAAAGGAGTCTTCTATTGCAAAGCTTATTGAGCCTTTGATAAGAGAAGTTATCGTAAACGATAAATACGGGAGTTTTAGAACTTCTCTAATAGAAGAAAGAAATGGAGATATAGTCACTATAAAACCAATAAATGATAAAGATAGAGAGTTGAAAATAAATGCAGTAATAGGGCAGTTATCTTTTATAAAAAATTATAAAGGTGTATTAAAGAGAAAAGGAAAACCTGATATTCTTGATTATAAATTCTATGACGAAAGGGAATGGCGTTATGTACCAGTGGCTTCTGAAATCAGTGATGGTCATAAATATTATGACTCTATAATGTCTGAAGCTGAATATGATATTTGGAGAGGGGAGCGTTTGTCAAAAAAGAAAAATATAGAAGGCACAGAATTAAGATTCGAATCAAAAGATATTGATTATATTTTTGTAAAAAAGGAATCCGAGATTCCAACAATCATCAAAGCTATTAGAAAATCTAAAAATATTTATAAAAATAATGAAGAATTAGATTTACTTATTAGCAAAGTTTTATCTCTTGAACGGATTAAGAATGACTTTTAAGTAATCAAAACTCAATCAAGTATTAAACAAACGTCCAAGACACAGTCTTGAACGAGTTTCTGAGGAAAAGTAAAATAGCTCAGCGGAAAAATATTTATGGATTGTGGAAAATGCAAAGCCTTCTGAGGAAAAGTAAAATAGCTCTGCGGAAAAATATTTATGGATTGTGTAAAATGTAAAGACTTCTGAGGAGAATGTTTCGACTAATTTACTGTAAATCACCAATCTCTCATTTTACCTTTTCCATAAGGTAGAATAGGAGATTTTTATTTCGATTTATTGAAATATTGTTAGTTTTGAATATGGAAAAGAAATCTACAAAACAAGAAGGTAATCAGTACGATAAAATCGTAAAGGAGAATATTGAGAGCATCATACCTGCTTTGATGAATAGTGTCTTGGGTTTTAAGGTTAGTAAAGCAGAAGTGATAAAAGAAAAGCTTCAACAAACAAAAGAAAAAGAAGCGGATGCTTTAAGGATAATAACTGACCCTAATGGTCGGAAGTTTATACTACATCTTGAATTTCAAGTAGATGATTATTCAAAAATGATTTACAGAATGATTGATTATTGGGGTTTACTCAAATATAAATATCATTTACCTGTTCGACAGTATGTGATTTTTATTGGAAGTGGCAAACCCAAAATGCAATCTATTTTGGCAGAAGATGGGAATTATTTTCAGTTTCAAATGATTAATATTACTGAATTTGACTATAAACGCTTTTTAGTTTCTAATAATCCAGAAGAAATAATTTTAGCTGTTTTAAGTAATTTTGGTGAAGAAAAACCTGAAAATGCTTTAAACGAAATAATTCATAGACTTGAAGAAACTACTTCAGAACAAAGAACTTTTCAAAAGTATTTAAGACAATTGCGAGTATTATCTAAACTTCGTAAATTAGATTTAAAATTTGACGACATGATACAGAACATTGCCAAATATATTGATGCAGAAAACGATTATCTCGTTATCAATACCAAAAAGGAAATAGTTGAGAATCTTTTACGTGAAAGTGGTCTGTCCGTTGACAAAATTGCAAAAATGGCAAAAGTCACCTTAGACTTCGTAAAAAGTATTCAAGAAAAACTCAATTCCGAAAAGTAATTTTTTGCCCATAAAATACAATCTCTCATTTTATCATTTCAATATGGTAAGATGGGAGATTTTTTATTGCCAATTTTTCTCTATTTTTGAATGAAGCAAATAAAAGCTAAATCACACAAACTAAATACCTCTGTTTAACGAACATGAAAAGTGAATACTTAAATCGTCCTAATCAGGTAAATACTACTAAGGAACAAGAAATTATATTGGAAAGGGTTGATAGAAAATATGCAGTGGAAGAATTCCTAAACCTGATTGGCTACGAACGAGGTTTTTTGTTTACTGTTCGTGAATTATTATTTCGTCCAGATAAACTGATTCATCATTATCTCAACACGGATAGAAATGCTTGTACCAAACCCGTAACTTTTTTGATTCTCTGTTCAGTAATTTATAGCTTGATTACGAGCTACTTAGAAGTAGATTTACTTAGCGAAGAACAGCTAAAAAAACAATATGGTACTTCAAGCGTAAATGACGTGATGCTGTGGGTTCAGAATAATTATGGATATGCCAATATTCTGATGTTAGTATTCATTGCCTTTTGGACGAAGAGATTTTTCAGAAAGTATTCTTATAATATTTACGAAATCGGCGTTTTGTTGTGTTTTATCATGGGTGAAGGTATGTTATGGTTTTCCATACATCCAATCGTTACGAAATTTGTTAGCAATACTGTTTTTGATTCAGTCTTTTATTTGTCTATAGTATTTTATGTCGCTTGGGCTATCGGGCAGTTTTTTGAGAAAGGTTTCAAAAGTTTCTTAAAGGCACTATTTGCATATTTATTGGGTTTTGGTTCGTTTGATATAGTATTAATTTTAGTGGCTGTCGCTATGGATTTGATTGCAAAAAAAATGTAGCGTTTTACAATTTTTAAATGTGATGAGTGTAAAATAGCGGGAAAATATCCTGAGTAAGAGTGTTGAAAAGATGAATTAAACCGATGATTTCAAACAAAATAGAATTACCTACGACCTAAAAAGTATAACTTTGCCTAATAACAAGATTAAGTAAATGAAAGCAAAATATGTAAACCCTTTTACGGACTTTGGTTTTAAGAAAATCTTTGGAGAAGAAGCCAGTAAGCCTCTTTTGATAGATTTTCTGGGGAATCTATTGCCAGAAGCCAACATCGTGGACTTGACTTTCAAGGACAAAGATAAACTGGGGCATAAGGAAGCCGATAGAAAAGTGATTTACGATATTTATTGCGAAAACAGTGCTGGTGAAAAAATCATTGTAGAGCTTCAAAAGGCTAAACAGAATTATTTTAAGGATAGAACCGTTTATTATGCCACTTTTCCCATTCAAGAGCAAGCAGAAAAAGGTGAATGGAATTATCAACTGAAATACGTTTATTGCATTGGTATTCTTGATTTTAAGTTTGATGACCATATCAAGTCTGGGCAAGGAGAAGTAATTCACACCGTGCAACTCAAAGACCAACACAACCAAGTATTTTATGAAAAGTTGAAGTTTGTTTATTTAGAAATGCCTCATTTCAAAAAAACGGAACAGGAATTAATAAGCCGATTAGATAAGTGGTTATTTTTCATTCGACATCTTGAAGACTTTGAAACCATCCCTGAAATATTCAAAGACGAAGTATTTGTCCAAGCCTTTGAAAAAGCTGAAATAGCCAAATACACCGAGCAGGAAAGATTAGATTATGAACAAAGTTTGAAAATTTATAGAGATTTGAAAGGAGTAATTGATTCAGCTTTCGATGAAGGGAAGCAGGAAGGATTATTAGAAGGAACACAAAAAGGGAAATTAGAAGAAAAGTTAGAAATTGCCAGAAAAATGAAAAGCAAAGGCTTGTCCTCTTCCGATATTGCTGACTTGACGGGGCTTTCTGAGAATGAAATAGATACACTTTAAAATACTTAATTTTATATAATGCCATGAAAGCAAAATATGTAAACCCTTTTACGGACTTTGGTTTTAAGAAAATCTTTGGAGAAGAAGCCAGTAAGCCTCTTTTGATAGATTTTCTGGGGAATCTATTGCCAGAAGCTAACATCGTGGACTTGACTTTCAAGGACAAGGATAAACTTGGGCATAATGAAGGCGATAGAAAGGTGATTTATGATATTTATTGCGAAAACAGTGCTGGTGAAAAAATCATTGTAGAGCTTCAAAAGGCTAAACAGAATTATTTTAAGGATAGAACCGTTTATTATGCCACTTTTCCCATTCAAGAGCAAGCAGAAAAAGGTGAATGGAATTATCAACTGAAATACGTTTATTGCATTGGTATTCTTGATTTTAAGTTTGATGACCATATCAAGTCTGGGCAAGGAGAAGTAATTCACACCGTGCAACTCAAAGACCAACACAACCAAGTATTTTATGAAAAGTTGAAGTTTGTTTATTTAGAAATGCCTCATTTCAAAAAAACGGAACAGGAATTAATAAGCCGATTAGATAAGTGGTTATTTTTCATTCGACATCTTGAAGACTTTGAAACCATCCCTGAAATATTCAAAGACGAAGTATTTGTCCAAGCCTTTGAAAAAGCTGAAATAGCCAAATACACCGAGCAGGAAAGATTAGATTATGAACAAAGTTTGAAAATTTATAGAGATTTGAAAGGAGTAATTGATACAGCCTTCGATGAAGGGAAGCAGGAGGGGAGATTGGAAGGAAAACAAGAAGGGTTACTGGAAGTAGCCAGAAAAATGAAAAGCAAAGGCTTGTCTTCTTCCGATATTGCTGACCTGACGGGACTTTCTGAGAATGAAATAGACAAGCTTTGAATTATTTAAAAATAAAAATCGCCCATTTTACAGTTTTAAGCTGATAAAATGGGCAATTTTATAAATAGTAAATGATAACCGTTTGTAAAGATTTTAAACCTCATAAATTGGTTTATCTCTAAACTTTAATCTTTCACCACTTCTTTTGCTGAAAATGGTTTTGATTTCTGCCAAAATCGAAATAGCAATTTCTTCTGGTGTGTTTGCACCAATATCTAAACCAACGGGAGAGGCAATGCGTGCAGCGTCTTTTTCAGAAACTGATTCACCTTCTTCTGCCATAGCTTTAAACATTTTATCACTTCTTTTTTTGGGGCCTAACATTCCGATATAAGGAATTTCTGTACTTAATAAATGACGCAGATTTGTGAAATCTGTATTATAATCATGTGCCATTAATATCGCCACCGTGTAAGGGTCGATAGCAATATTTTTCGCATTTTCTTTTTCGATGACTGCATCAGCCCAAGTGAAAAGTTGTTTTTGTACTTTTAGTGGATTACAAATTACAGATACTTTCCAGCCAATTTCTTTGGCTAATTTCACCATTGGATAAATATCATAATTGCCACCATACACTAATAAATGAGTCGCAGGAATAAGTACTTCTATAAATAATTGGATTGTACCGTCTTCTAAAGAATAACTTTTGATACTTGATTTTGTAGAAATTAAACCGTCTTGAATGTCTGAAAGAAGCTCTTCGCTGATTTCTTTCAGAGGAAAAATACTTTCAAATTGATTGGCAGATTCAAAATGGAAAGTATCACCGAGTTGAATAGCGTCGGTTTCCATTCTTAATTTGGTTACTGTTACTAATACTTCTGGTTTTCTACTTTCAACGCACTGTTGCAGAGCAAGTACTTGATTATTGGGGTTTTCTACGTCCAAAGGGGTAAGTAAAACATCAATAATACCATTGCAACCCAAGCCTACGCCAATTTGATAAGGGTCGTCTTCGGAAGTATCATAAGTAACTACACTTGCTTTGTTTTGAGCAATGGCAAATCTGGCACGTTTCAGTGCATCACCTTCCAGACAACCGCCACTAATTCCGCCGACCCATTCGCCCGAATCTGAAATTAACATTCTTGCCCCAGCTCTTCTGTATGATGAACCTTCTACTCTTACTACGGTGGCTAAGGCTACTTTATGTTGACTAAAATCTATTTGATGATAAGCGTCAATGATGTTTTTGATTTCTTTCATTTTTTTAGCTGAGAGATTTTAGCTGTGAGCTGTGAGCCTTGAGCTATAAGCCTTAAAGACTTCTTTGAAATTTATAGCTAAAAGCTAAAAACTCATGGCTCATAGCTCGTTGCTCATAGCTTTAGACTCTCTACAATTTCTTTTACATAATGAATGGTAAAATCTATATCACTTTGTGTAGTGTATTTTCCTACACTAAAACGAATAGAAGCCTGTGCGAGTTCATCGCTCAAACCAATGGATTTTAGTACATGAGAAGGCTCAATAGAAGCAGAAGTACAAGCAGAGCCACTCGAAACGGCAATTTCTTTGAAGGAATCTAAAAGCCTTTCGCCATCAAGTCCTTCAAATGAAATATTACTTACATTTGGAAGACGTTTTTCAATATGCCCATTGATACTTGTGCCAGCGACATGTTGAAGAATGCCTTGTTCTAATTGATTCCGTAAATTTTCAGTTTGTTTGGCTACTTTTTTTAGTTCAAATTGTGCGATTTCACAGGCTTTTCCCAAACCAACAATCAACGGAACGTTGAGTGTGCCTGAGCGAAAACCTCTTTGATGCCTGCCGCCGTCCATTTGTGCTACCAGATTTTTAGCATCAGATTTTGCATTCACATATAAAACACCAATGCCTTTTGGCCCATACAATTTATGTCCAGACATACTGAGTAAATCAATATTTTCCTCACGAACATCAACCGATACTTTTCCGACAGCCTGAGTAGCGTCTGTATGAAATAAAACATTATGTTTTTTAGCCAAAGCTCCAATTTTGGCAATGTCTTGAATCGTCCCGATTTCATTGTTGGCATACATGATTGAAATCAAAAAAGTATTAGGGCGAATGGCTTTTTCTACTGCTTCGGGCGAAATCATTCCTGAAGAATCGGGTTGAAGTAAAGTAATTTCTGCCCCTAATTTTTCAAGATGTAAGCACACATCCAAAATGGCTTTATGTTCGGTTGGAAGTGTAATGATATGATTCTTTTCGGGCGAAAAATGCTCAAAAAGTCCTTTCAGAGCCAAATTATTGGATTCAGTTGCTCCGCTGGTAAAAACAATTTCTTTAGGATTGGCATGAATCAATTCAGCCACTTGTTCACGAGCGATGTCGATAGCTTCCTGAGCTTTCCAACCAAATAAATGTGAACGTGAAGCAGGATTCCCAAAATGCTCGCTGAAATAAGGAAGCATGGCTTTCAAAACTCTTTCATCAAGCGGACAGGTAGCGTTATAGTCAAGATAAATGGGATATTTCATCATAAAAAAAGGTAAGCAAATGCTTACCTCAAAAGTACAAAATCTTAAGGAATTAATTGCCAAACAAACCGCCAAGCATTCCTCCCAAACCTTCGCTTGAACCAGATTGTCCACCAAGGAATTTTCCAGCGATATTTTTTACATCATTCATATCAACGTTTCCGTCAGCAAACGCACCTGTAATATCGCCAATGTTGAAAGACTTATCATTTGGGTCGTTGGTTTTGCTAACCAAAGCACCCAATACATTGGGTAATACTTGTGAAACAATACCTGCTGCTGCAGATTTGTCTAAACCAAATTTTTCCATCAAGCTTCCAATAGCTTGTTGAGCAATGTTTGCTACCATCGGATTAGCCATTAAACCAGCTACACCGCCACCAGCTTGTCCGTTCAACAATCCTGTGATGCCTGATAAGCCACCGTTTTGAAAACCATTTGTGATAGCACTCATAATTGTTTGCATCGCTTCTTGGTTTTGTGCATTGGGAATAGCAGGGTTTTTTACGATGGCTTCTTGCGAGTGGTCTTGAATAAGACCCATTAATTGTTCTAACATGGTTTAAGTAATTTTATAAGTATTTTCGTTTTAAGTTACAATTATAGATAGATTTTTCTAATTTCAACCATTAATAGTTGAGAATTAATGAATACAAAATTTAGACAAAGATGAGCAATTCAAAGTCACAAAAAAACAGTAAAACATATCTTAAAGAGCAAATAGAACTACTTGTGGCAGATTTGAGGTATCCGAGTGAATCAGATGAAAAGATTGAGTTTTTTGAAATACTCGATACTGTTGCTGAAATTTCTACCGAAAACTTTAAAACTTTTATAGGAAAAAGCGAAGAAACAGCCATTCAAACGATGGACTTGGAGCTTTTCTTTGAGCCTTTAACACGTTCAGAAGATTGGTTTACAGACGAAGAAGCACAATGGGCAGAAGATGCACTCAAACTAAAAACAGTGCTAAAGAAAAAATTACAAGACCTTCAAGTATTCAGAGTGGGGGAGACCGAAATCGAAGTATTTGTAATCGGTAAAACCGAAGCAGGCGAATGGATAGGAATTAAAACTTTATTGATTGAGACATAAAAAAAGAGCGATTCAATGAATCGCTCTAATCTTTCTATTTTACTTTCGCTACTACTGCTTTGAACGCCTCTGGGTGGTTCATTGCTAAGTCAGCTAATACTTTTCTGTTTAACTCGATACCTTGTTTGTTTAATTTACCCATTAAAGCTGAGTAAGATAAACCTTCTTGACGTGCAGCAGCATTGATACGCTGAATCCATAAAGCACGGAAATCTCTTTTCTTAACCTTACGGTCACGGTAAGCATATTGAAGACCTTTTTCAATTTTGTTCTTCGCTACCGTCCAAACGTTTTTACCTCTTCCGTAAAAACCTTTAGCTAATTTAAGCACTTTTTTACGTCTTGCTCTCGACGCTACGTGATTGACGCTACGTGGCATAATCTTGGTTGTTTTTTGAAAAATGGCGGTTAATGCTTAACACTTCTTGAGCCAATTTTTCTGGTTGAACAATAACTAAATAATTTTTTGTTTTTGGGAATACAATCTCAAAAAGCAAGAATTACATTACTAACATTAACGTTACTCTGTCCATGTCAGATGAACTTACTAAAGTATCGTGAACTAAGTTACGTTTACGTTTAGTAGATTTTTTTGTAAGAATGTGGCTATGGAAAGCGTGTTTACGCTTGATTTTGCCTGTTCCTGTAACCTTGAAGCGTTTTTTAGCTCCAGATTTGGTTTTAATTTTTGGCATTTTATTAAACGTTTTAAATGAAAAATATAAATTTTGTAAAATAGTCTGCAAAGATACAAAAAAATATAATAGACAAAGCTAAAACTGAAAACAAAATCATTTAAAGTAATCATTCAGAGGATATTTTGATCAAAAGCTTTGATAATTTTTAACAGCATTCATAGCCTTGAATAATTATCATTTTGTAATTTTGATTGATGAATAAGTACCTACTCTTTTTAGTCTATTTTGTTGGCTTACCATTTTTGGTAAGTTCTTGCATTTCTGAATCCAAAAAAGGAATCACTATTCCGCCTGTTCCAGAAGTAACCGAGAAGGCTCGCCGTGAAGCAGCCATTGCTTTTTTAACAGATGCGATTGAATCTTCGCCAAGTAGTTCAGAGAATTATTACAAACGTTCGCTTTTGTATTTAGAAAACGATAAAGTAAGCGAAGCCCTCGACGACATCAATACGGCCATTGGTATAAAGCCCAACGTTGGCTCGTATTTTCAAGCAAAAGCATTGATTCTGAGAGCAAACAAACAACCACGAGAAGCCTTAGAAGCGGCCTCAAAAGCGGAAGTATTGAATGCTGAATCGCCAGAACTTTATACTTTGTTGGGCGATTTGTATCAGCAAATCAATCAATACTCTAAAGCAAAAATCTATTTAGCAAAAGCTTTACAGATTTCCCCTAATAATGGTGAAACCTATTTTGTGCAAGGAGAAATTGCTGCAAAAATGGCGGATACAGCCACCGCTTTGGGTTATTATCAGCAAACTTTAGTGCTGAAACCCAGTTTTTTACCTGTTTACTTAAAATTAGCACAAGTACACACCAATCTCCGTGAATATGATTTAGCACTGGCGTATGCCAGTAGAGGTTTGAGGTTTCACCCTCGAAATGCTGAATTGTATTTACAGAAAGGAAAAACATATCAAAAGGCTTGGAAAACCGACAGTGCTTTGATTAGCTACACCAAAGCAATCAGATTAGATACCGCTTTGGTAGAAGCCAGTTTTAATGCCGGAATCATTTATTTCAAAGTTCGTAATTATCGCTATGCTTTACCTTTTTTTGAACGTACTTATCGCAACAATACTAAATATCCTGATGCAAAATTTTTCTATGCACAATGTTTAGAATATACAGGCAATTATGCCAAAGCAGAAGTATATTATCAGGAGCTTTTTAATGAAAATAGCCAAGATTATCGTGCTTTGAATGGTGTGTATAGAACCCAGCACAAGCAAAAATACGGAGAATATTCGCCCAATTTGGACATGAAATATGATACTTCATCCTATCCGAAATACGATATTCCTAAACGAAAATTAGATACTACCACTTTGAAACCATTACAGCCCAAAGTGAATTTGAATAATTAAAAAGCGTAGAATTTTTCATTAACTTGTATTTTGATGTTGAATCAGATACATTTGCCAACGTTTTAAGACAATCATCTTTCATATCAATAAAATAAGCGTTTGAGACAGCGTATTGACAAGAAATGTTATTTGTAGAACATTTTCTTCCAATTCTAAGGCTCAAAACAAACACAAACCCCATGATTAAAATTAAATTACCCGACGGTAATGTCAGAGAGTATGCTCAGGGAACAACTGGGATGGACATTGCCCTCAGCATTTCAGAAGGATTAGCAAGAAATGTTTTAGCAGCCAAAGTAAATGGGAAAGTAGTAGATGCTTCTTTACCCATCAATGAAGATTGCGACTTCCAATTATTAACTTGGAATGATGCAGATGGAAAATCTACGTTTTGGCATTCATCAGCTCACTTATTGGCAGAGGCTATCGAGGCTTTGCATCCAGGTACTAAATTTGGTATCGGGCCAGCTATCGAAACGGGTTTCTATTATGATATTGACATGGGCGACAAGGCACTTAGTGCCGATGAGTTTAAGAAAATCGAAGATAAAATGTTGGAATTGGCTCGTCAGAAAAACCAATATCAACGCTCTGAGGTTTCTAAAGCTGATGCTATTAAATATTTTACAGAAAAAGGAGACGAATACAAACTCGAATTGTTGGAAGGTTTGGAAGACGGTTCAATTACTTTCTATCAGCAAGGTAACTTTACAGATTTGTGCCGTGGACCACACATTCCGAATACTGGTTTTATCAAAGCGGTAAAATTGATGTCGGTAGCGGGTGCGTATTGGAGAGGTGATACTTCTCGTAAGCAAATGACTCGTGTGTATGCCGTTACTTTTCCGAAACAAAAAGAATTAGAAGAGTACTTAACTTTATTAGAAGAAGCGAAACGCCGTGACCACCGTAAATTGGGGAAAGAATTAGAACTTTTCGCTTTCTCAGAAAAAGTGGGAATGGGCTTACCACTGTGGTTACCCAAAGGTACAATGTTGCGTGAACGCTTAGAGAATTTCTTGCGTAGAGCTCAGGTACGTGCAGGTTATTCGCCCGTAATTACGCCACACATTGCTTCTAAGGAATTATATATTACTTCTGGTCACTATGCGAAATATGGTGCAGATTCTTTCCAACCCATTCGTACTCCGGACGAAGGTGAAGAGTTTTTCTTGAAACCAATGAACTGTCCTCACCACTGCGAAATTTACAAGACAAAACCTCGTAGTTACAGAGATTTGCCTTTACGTTTGGCTGAATTTGGAACAGTGTATCGTTATGAACAGTCAGGGGAATTACATGGTTTGACTCGTGTACGTGGATTTACTCAAGATGACGCTCATATTTTCTGTCGTCCCGACCAAGTAGAAGACGAGTTTATGAAAGTAATTGATTTGGTGTTGTACGTATTCAAAGCTTTAGGTTTTGATAATTATTCAGCACAAATTTCATTACGTGACCCTGAAAATAAAGAAAAGTACATCGGTAAAGACGAAGATTGGGACAAAGCCGAGGCTGCCATCATCAAATCTGCGGCTGCAAAAGGTTTACCAACGGTAGTAGAATTAGGCGAAGCTGCATTCTACGGTCCGAAATTAGACTTTATGGTGAAAGATGCTTTAGGACGTAAATGGCAATTAGGAACAATCCAAGTGGATTATCAATTACCACAACGTTTTGAATTAGAATACACAGGTTCAGACAACCAAAAACACCGCCCTGTGATGATTCACAGAGCTCCATTTGGTTCATTAGAACGTTTTGTAGCTATTTTAATTGAAAATACTGCTGGAAATTTCCCACTTTGGTTGTCGCCAGAACAATTGGCTGTTTTACCAATTTCTGAAAAGTATGAAGATTATGCGAATGAAATTTTCTTACGTTTACAGGAAAACGATTTGCGTGGATATATCGACCATCGTGATGAAAAAATTGGTAGAAAAATCCGTGATGCAGAAGTAAATAAATTACCATTCATGCTTATTGTTGGAGAAAAAGAATCAGAACAAGGCATGGTTTCAGTTCGTAAGAAAGGAGAAGGTGATTTAGGAATGATGCCAATCGACCAATTTATTAGCCTTATGCAAGGAGAAATTAATAAGAATATTGTAAGATTTAAGGAATAATAAGTAAAATTAAAACTTGCATTTATTTATTTTTTACATTAGTTTTCGGAAGATTCGTAATTAAAGCGTTAATTTGTAACCTTTTATACGAATTTTCCGTTAATTTAGCGTTAGCAGTTCAAATTTGAGTTCTCAAACCTGCTATTGTATCATTTTAAAACAAATCATTTAGATAATATGGCGTTACGCCCGAATAACAATTTTAAAACTAATCGCAGAGAAGAAGAGCCTTACAGAATTAATGGTCTCATCAAAGGAGTACAAAATGTACGCTTGGTAGGTGAAAACGTTGAACAAGGCATTATGGACATAAAACAGGCGTTGGCAATTGCTGTGCAACAAGGTCTGGATTTAGTCGAAATTTCTCCAAAAGCTGACCCACCAGTTTGCCGTGTCACCGACTACGCTAAGTTCAAGTACGAACAAAAGAAAAAGCAAAAAGAAATCAAAGCAAATGCTGCTAAAACTGTTCTGAAAGAAATCCGTTTTTCTCCAAACACCGATGACCATGATTTTGCTTTCAAACTTAAACACGCTATCAATTTCTTGAAAGAAGGTGCTAAAGTAAAAGCTTACGTTCACTTTGTTGGTCGTTCAATTGTGTTCAAAGAAAGAGGCGAAATCTTATTATTAAATTTCGCTAAAGGCTTAGAAGAAGTTGGCAAAGCTGATGAATTACCTCGCTTAGAAGGTAAAAGAATGTCAATTATGTTTTCTCCAAAAGAAAAGAAAAAATAATTTTGACAAATAGGCGTTGAGTCATAGTTGTGAGTAATGAGTTTTGAATACAATACTCAAACACACATTAATTTGTTTATTTTGCATAAATAGATTAATTCCCTTACTTAATTGTGTCACTTTGCTTACTAATTGTGAAATTCCGATTTTTCAAATATCTAATTCCCTTTATTTTCCTATTAGTAGGAGTAAAGGGAATTTTGTGTTCTAACACCGCCATCACTGTACAAAATAATTCAGTGATTAAAGTTAAAATCCCCAGTAGAAGTACTCATTCTGAATTACCCGACACGCTTGAAAATGCTATTTCCTTTCAAGCGAATACTGAAGAATCTAATGACGAAGATGAAAGTAATTCATTTTCATCATGGATTTCAAAGTCTTCTAATGAAATCCTGATTAGTCATTTCGATAATGTACGCTCCATTTTCTTTAAAACCAATAAGCTTGATGTATTCATTTTTAGCAGAATATATTTAGATATTCGGGTTTTACTTATCTGATTTTTATCTTATTTTGTCTTTGTAAAGTATAATTTTTTCTATTGGTATTTCAATTCGTTTTGGATTGTGATAATTTCTTAGGAAAAATTAAGCTATCACTGAACGCTATTCTGAAAATATTTTAGAATAGCAGTAGCTACGTGTAAGCACTTTCAGCTTTTATCTCTCAATTATATTTTTTCATTTTAAACATCATACCCAATGATTCGTTTAGGTATTTTTCTGTTGTGTGTTCTGAGTTTTCAAGCATACTCTCAGGATACTTTAAAAGTCACATTGCCTGAAGCAGAGCGTCTTTTTTTACAAAATAACGCTTCCTTACTTGCTCAAAAATACAATATCGAAGCAGCCAAAGCACAAATTATTCAGGCTAAATTGTGGGATAATCCTACTTTTTCAGGCGAACAGCAGCTTTATAACCAGCAAACCAAAGTACCACTTCCACTTGGAAGTTTAGGACAAAGAGCTGTACAAATTCAACAACTTTTTTTATTGGCAGGAAAAAGAAATAAAAGAATTGCTCTCGAAAAAATCAATGTTGAAGCCAGCGAGTACAATTATTATGATTTACTCAGAACAATTGCTGTTGATTTAAGAACTAATTTTTATGACATCTACTTCATTATCAAATCACTATCAATGTATGACGAAGAGATTCAGACTTTTCAAGAATTATCAAAAGCATACGAGGAACAATACCAAAAAGGGAATATTCCTTTGAAAGAAGTAATTCGCTTAAAGGCATTTTTATTTTCACTCAAAAAAGAACGAAATGAACTTAGCCAGCAAATTATTGAAAAACAAGCGATTTTAAAGACGATTCTCAATTCAAAAGAAAATACGTTTATTAATCCAAAAGTTGACGAAAAACAATTGGATAGTTTGAAAATCACTAATTTGAAATTAGAAGAACTTACTGCAACGGCACTTGAAAATCGCTTTGATTTAAAAATGCAAGATGCAGCGGTAAGATACGAACAAGCGAATTTGTCTTTACAGAAATCTTTAGCAACGCCAGATATTCAACTGGGTTATTCTTATGATAGAAACGGAAGCTACATTCCTAATTATCATGCCTTGACACTTCAAATGGATTTACCTTTTTTCAATAAAAATCAAGGAAATATTAAAAGCTCACAAGCAAGAATAGAAGCGGCTAAAAAGAATTTTGAACAAAGTCAAGTTAGCTTACAAAGTGATGTAGTCAGAGCTTTTACGAAAGTGCAAGAAAACGACAGATTATCGAAAAGTATAGACAATAAGTTTATCGGGAGCTTTGATACACTGATTGATGGGGCTGTAACGAGTTACCAAAAAAGAAATATTTCTCTTATCGAATTTGTCGATTTTGTTGAATCTTACAAAAATACCATTGTAGAACTCAACTCACTCAAAAGTAATCGGATTAAATCAATTGAAGAGCTTAACTATGCGGTTGGTAAAAAAGTATTATAAAATCATCACTACTAATTGTATCACACAATTTCAATACATATCAATGAAAAAGAATCAAATTGTTGCGGGCATTATTTTAATCTCTGCTTGTTTGGCTTGTCAATCTCATAAAGAAGAAGCCAAAGTAAATAATAACGACGAGTTTGTACTATCAGACCAACTTCGTAAAGAATTAGTACTTGTTCCTGCTACTGTTGAAAATATTGCAAGTGAATTAGAATTAACAGGAAAAATAGCCCCTTTTGAAGAAAAGCAGGTAAAAGTATCACCATTAGTAGATGGAGTGATAGAAAAGATTTCCGTTACTTTAGGTGACTTTGTTAAAAAAGGACAAACAATGGCGATTGTTCATAGCTCGGAAGTAGCCGACGTTGAAAATCAAATTGTAGGAGCTAAATCAGACTATTTGACAGCACAGAAAAATTTACAAGTACAACAAGACTTGTTTAAATCGGGTTTGTCGTCTGAAAAAGAAGTAATCATTGCAAAAAATGAATTATTAAAAGCAGAAGGTGAACTCAGAAGAGCCAATGAAATAGCAGGCATTTATGGTGTGAAAAACTCATTTTATACTGTGAAAGCTCCGATTGATGGCTATATCGTAGATGTAAATAGAAATATTTCTGAAAAAATGGCTTATAGAGAAGGAGACGTAGGCCCATTTTTCTCCGTTGCAGACCTTTCTACGGTACAAATTATTGCCAATGTGTATGAATCAGACATTGCCAAAGTAAAAAAAGGCTATGATGTTTCGATTCGTTTGGTGGCGTATCCAGATAGAGTATATCAAGGAAAAATTGATAAAATTAATAACGTACTCGACCCACAAACTCGAACGATGCAAGTACGTATCAATTTAGCTAATCCTGAGCGAATTTTAAAGCCAGAAATGTTTGCCAAAGTAACCGTAAGTTACTCTAATAATCAGAAAATCGTTTCGATTCCTTCTGAATCAATCATTTTTGACAAAGACAGAAATTATGTGATTGTTTATAAAAGTTCAAAAGAAGTAGAAGCTCGTAGAGTACAAGTAGCCAAAGTATTGGACAATAAAGCCTATATTTTTGGTGGCTTGGCAGAGGGAGAAAAAGTAGTAGTGAAAAATCAGTTGATGATTTATAATGCTTTAAACAACTAAGAAACAATACCATGAAGACGCTTTTGGCTTTATCGCTTAAATTTAAGTTTGCTGTGTTTTTTTTCACTGCAGTAATTGTGGTTGGAGGTATTGTTAGTTTTATCAATACGCCAATCGACGCATTCCCCGATGTTACGAATACCCAAGTAACAATCATTACGCAATGGCCCGGAAGAAGTGCAGAAGAAATTGAAAAGTTTGTAACTGCACCTTTGGAAATTGCCATGAATGGAGTACAGAAAAAAACAACTGTACGTTCAACAACACTTTTTGGATTATCGGTTGTGGTAGTGATGTTTGATGATGGAGTTGACAATAATTTTGCTCGGATTCAGATTAATAATGCTTTGCAAGGATTGAGCCTGCCCGATGATGTAGAACCAGAGATTCAGCCACCCTATGGCCCAACTGGTGAAATTTTTAGATATACTTTAGATTCCAAATCTTTAAGTGCCAGAAAATTAAAGGAAATTCAAGATTGGGTCGTTGATAGAAATTTACGTTCTGTTCCGGGTGTGGCTGATATTGTAAGTTTTGGTGGCGAAGTAAAAACTTATGAAATTAGTGTTAATCCTAACTTACTTCAAGCGTATAATATTACTCCGTTAGACGTTTTTCAGGCGGTACAAAAAAGTAATATCAATGTAGGCGGTGATGTGATTACCAAAAATAACCAAGCTTATGTAGTTCGTGGTATCGGTTTGCTGGCGAAAATTTCTGACATCGAAAATATTTTGGTCGAAAATATCAATGGAGTACCTGTTTATGTGAAAACGGTTGCCATCGTGAGTGAATCAGCCTTGCCAAAATTAGGACAAGTAGGACGTGATAAAAACAATGATGCCGTTGAGGGAATTGTAGTAATGCGTAAAGGAGAAGACCCTTCTGCCGTGATAAAAAGTTTGAATGAAAAGGTAGAAGAACTAAATACTAAAATTTTACCTGTTGATGTCAATATCAAAACTTTTTATAACCGTCAGACGCTTTTGGATTTTTGTATCGAAACGGTTTCTCATAATTTGGTTGAAGGAATTGTATTAGTAACCCTAATGGTTTTAATTTTTTTGGCAGATTGGCGAGCATCGTTGATTGTAGCCATGATTATTCCATTGGCTTTGCTGTTTGCTTTTACTTGTTTGAAATTAATGGGCATGAGTGTGAATTTACTTTCACTCGGTGCGGTTGATTTTGGAATTATCATTGATGGAACGGTGGTTGTCGTCGAAGGATTAATTGTGGTACTCTCGCACAAAGCTCATGAAGTTGGGATGGAACGTTTTAATAAATTGGCAAAATTGTCATTAATTAAACGTTCGGGTACTGCGATGGGTAAAGCTATTTTTACTTCTAAAGTAATTATTTTGGTGGCTCTTTTACCCATTTTTGCTTTTCAAAAAGTAGAAGGGAAAATGTTTACTCCTTTGGCTTGGACGTTAGGAGCAGCACTTTTGGGAGCTTTAATTTTTACGTTGACCCTCGTGCCAGTGATGGTAAGTATTTTGATGAATAAAAACGTCAAAGAAAAATCTAATTTCTTTGTAGATGCTATTCTGAAATATTCAATGAAAATTTTTAATGCTTGTTTTGCTAATAAAAGTAGAACTTTTTGGGGAGCAGGTATTTTTACAGTAGTAGGTTTGTGGACATTGACGATTCACGGGACGGAATTTTTGCCTCAACTCAACGAAGGTTCAATTTACGTGCGAGCAACTATGCCTCGAAGTATCAGTTTAAATGAATCGGTTCGCTATGCCAATGATATGCGTAAGGTTTTTGAAAGCTTTCCAGAAGTAAGACAAGTAATGTCTCAGGCAGGACGACCTAACGACGGAACTGACCCAACAGGTTTTTATAATGTGGAATTTCACGTTGATATTTATCCGCAAAAAGAATGGAAAAGTGGCTTGACGAAAGCTCAATTGATAGAGCAAATGCAGAAGAAATTAGAAGTATTCCAAGGACTAAGTTTGGGCTTTTCACAACCCATTATGGATAATGTGGAAGAAGCTGTTTCTGGTGTAAAAGGCTCTATTGCCGTGAAAATTTATGGACAAGATTTTGAGTTTTTAGAAAAAGAAGCCGAAAAAGTAAATGATGTGTTGAAAAAAGTTGAAGGTATCGAAGATTTAGGCATAATTAAAAATTTAGGTCAGCCTGAGTTACGTATCGAACTTGACCAGCAAAAAATGGACTTATATGGTGTTCAGGCGGCAGATGCCGAGGCGGTAGTGGCAATGGCAATCGGCGGACAAACGGCAAGTCAATTGTACGAAGGCGAAAGAAAATTTGATATTCGAATTCGCTTTCAGTCAGAGTATAGAAAATCTGAAGCCGAAATAGGTGAATTGATGGTGCCAACGATGAACGGAATTAAAATTCCTATCAAAGAGATTGCTGTAATCCGTACTTTGACTGGCCCAAGTTTAATTTTCAGAGAAGATACCAAACGTTTTATTGCGGTGAAATTTTCAGTTCGTGGTCGAGATATGGGAAGTACCATCAAAGAAGCTCAGGCAGAAGTAGAAAAAGTAGTTGGAGCATTACCAAAAGGTTATGACATGAAATGGAAAGGAGATTTTGAAAACCAACAAAGAGCTTCAAAACGTTTGGCACAAGTAGTGCCAATTTCGATGTTGGCAATTTTCTTTATTTTGTATTTGATGTTTGGGAGTTTGAAAGACGCAGGATTAGTATTTACCAATGTGCCGTTTGCCATTATTGGTGGTTCTTTGGCTTTGTTGGTGACGGGAACGAACTTTAGTATTTCGGCAGGTATTGGTTTTATTGCCCTGTTCGGCATTTGTATTCAGAATGGCGTAATTATGATAGAAGTATTCAAAGATAATCTTCATCGAAAATTATCGCTACATGAATCAATTTTGCAAGGAGTACAATCAAGAGTACGACCTGTAATGATGACCGCCATGATGGGGATTTTCGGGATGTTACCAGCCGCTACCTCTTCTGGAATTGGTTCTGAGTCTCAGAAACCATTAGCAATTGTGGTGATAGGAGGCTTAGTCGGAGCTACGATTTTGACTTTATTCATATTCCCTCTTTTCTACGAAAGGGTTTATAGAAACCGATAAAACCTAAATCAGTAAAACATTAAGGATTTATCTTAGTTACATTATTATCTTTTTTTTATTTTTTGCATTTGTTGGCAAATATTTTTGAAAAAAAATAATAATGTAACTATTTTTGTTTTAAATGATTAACCACTAAAAATTATAACCACGAATGAAAAAACTTTACTATTTTGTACTCTTCTTGCTCGTCCTGAAAGCATTAGAAGTGTTGGCCAACTAAACGCTGGCGAATCTGTAAAATACTCCCAAAGGAAGCTTTTTCTGAAAAGTATCTTGTAGGTACAATTCTCCAAATTCATGGTTTTGAGTTTGGGTGAACGAGCATTTTACTAAATTCTCGACAATCAATGAAGAGAAACCCATCGAGTACATATTCAAAATTAAGAAGTAATTTTCTTTATCCAGAATCTGAGCTACGGTTTTCAATAATTCATTGATTTGTTCTTCCAAAATCCATTTTTCACCATCGGGCCCTCTTCCGTAAGCAGGAGGGTCCAAGATGATTCCTTGATACACATTTCCACGTTTGGCTTCACGTTTTACAAACTTCAAGGCATCTTCAACTACCCAACGAATATTTTCTAAATTACTCGCTTCCATGTTTTCTCTCGACCAAGAAATTACTTGTTTGATAGAATCAACGTGAGTAATATCAGCCCCTGCCTGTTTTGCCGCAATAGAAGCACCACCTGTGTAAGCAAATAAATTGAGTACTTTTGGCGTTTTTACAGGCATTTTTTTTACTTTTTCAACGATAAATTCCCAGTTTGAAGCCTGTTCTGGAAAAATTCCAACGTGTTTGAAGGAAGAAAGTGCCAGTTTGAAACTCAAATCCAAAGCAGCAGTTTTATAAGGCATAAACCAACGTTCTTCCATGCCTTTTTTCAAAATCCATTCACCTTTTTCTTGCGAGCCTTTATCTTTTTTAAAAGTAGCGTTGGCGGTTCTTTCCCACTCATTTTCTGGTAACGATTTGTCCCAAGCGGCCTGTGGTTCTGGACGACGAAGAATATATTTCCCGAATTTTTCTAATTTTTCAAAACCTCCCGAATCAATTAATTGGTACTCTTTCCAAAATTGGGGTGTTTCCAGTTTAATGCTTTCTTGTTGCATATTTTGTTGTATATAAGTAAAAAGACCTAAGTCTTGAGCTGAGTCTTGTCAGGAATGAAGCCTCAAAATCGACCTTTAGTTTCTTGAAAATTATAAAATAAAAAAGCGGTATCGTCGGATACCGCTGCAATTTACTCAAAAGCCTTTATTTGAACTAAAATGAAACCTTATTCAAATAAAATACATTTCGTTTTCCACCTTCTGTTTCATTATTAATTCGCTGATAACCAGAGGCAATAAAGTAATTTCCGTACCAAAAATCTATTGCATCAGAAGTAGTTTCTTTTATTTTGTCACCTTCAATAGCCGTGGTAATTTTACTACTTTGTGTATCTTCTAATACTTTATCTCCTTTGATGATTTTTGTAAAAATTTGTCCTTTGTTGCTATAAGAAAGTGTAATTTCATCACCTTTGATAGAAGCTTTTACTTTTTCTGAAAGTTTGGCTTCTCGCACATTTTTCATTTCTATGCTGTTGTCCCAAAGTAAATTTCCTTTTTCATCAAATGCCGCTACAATGGCGTGGGTATAAATCCAGCCATCGAAGGTTTGTTGGTTGTTATTATAATATCTATTTCCCCAACCCCACGGACTATAATAGGAACTAAAGGGCGAGTACAAGCCATAGTTTCCATATCCCCAGCGATAAGGATTATAAAACGTACTGTATGGATTGAAACTTCCCATACCAAAGCCTGTGTTGTATAATCCGTAATTATTGTTATTGTAGCGATAATCAGCATAAAAAGCCTCGGCAACCATGATGTACTTATCGTCTTGCTTGATGATGTCGTGAACCAGCAAACGGTAGTCTAAGCGTAAGTCTTCACCTTTTTCTTTTTTCTCCTGAATTTTTCTTTCTTGTTTTTCTTTTTGGCGTTCGCTCATGAAGTTGAAGAAATTTTTGAAATCCGTAAAGCTATGGAATTTCAAATCTGTTACTTCATTATCAAGCAATTTACTGAAATAAATACCTTGTGAAGTTGGCCCACGAGACGACCCAATGGTGTTTTTATGCCCATAAGTACCAAACATAACCTGCGTAGAATCAGACACGATGTTTAGTTTTCCATTCATCATGGCAAATTCACTTTCTGGATTCATTACTACTTGAGCAATCTGCTTCCCGCTTTCGTCAAAAGATTTTACAACTAATTGGTAATTTTTACCTCTTGTGCCAACGGCATAAGTAACATTGATAAGCGAAGCGGTTGAATCTAACTCTAAAGATTGAATTTCTGCTTGACTCTTTAAAGCACTTGGCAGTACTTTGATTTTTCTTTCTAAAAGATTGCTGTACAAAATTACTGGCTGACTGTTTACCATTCCTGCAATAAATACAGAAGCATTTAATGCTTGAAAATCAGAGACTTCCATTCTGTCAACCGACATAATTTGGAATTTCTCAATAAATCCCGGCCCGATGTTTACTTTAATTACTTCATAGACATTACTTCTATAACGGCTAAAAAGCAAGTATAAATTTTTGCCATCGTAGCTATGCTTTACATAGTCTAAATTACCATCAATTGTACCATTAATAGACCAAACTTGCTCTAAATTAGTATCAAATCTATTGAGCGTAAAATTGGTTTTACTGAGTTGAGTAAGTACCAAAACACCTTGTTCGCCCAAAGGAATCGAGAAAAGTTCAGAATTATTAGAAGGCAAAGGAAGTTCAATTCGCTTTACGGTTTGAGCCTGCGTAAATGAAACCACCAAAAGCAATCCTACAAAAAGTGCAACACGTTTAACCAAAGTATTCATGAGTTTAATTGATTTTTGAGCTTGTTTTATTCATGGGCAAGTCCGAGAATGATGTCAAATTCTTCAGCTTTGATAGCAGTTACGGAAAGTCTCGATTGTTTAATTAATGATAAATCCTGCAAACGCTCATCTGCTTTCATTTGCTTTAAGGTGACAGTTTTGGGTAACTTTTCAACTGGGACTAAATCAACAACCACCCATTTGGTATCATCAGTAGTTGGGTCTTGATAAGCCTCTTTTACCACTTTTGCAATTCCGACAACTTCCATTCCTTCATTTGAATGATAAAATAACACCAAATCGCCTACTTTCATGGCTTTTAGGTTATTTCTTGCCTGATAATTTCGTACACCATCCCAAACGCCTGTACCTTGCTTAACGAAATCGTCCCAAGAATATTTGAAAGGTTCTGACTTAACGAGCCAATAATTCATGTTTTTGTTTGATTTTGAGCCTGACATTAAAAGAAGAAAGATTATTCTTTGTTGTGAATAATCTTTCAAATCAAAAATAAAAAATCCGAAAGCAAAAGCTTTCGGAAAGTATTATCAAGGAAATTTCGGGAATTTACTGAAATCAGGTTTACGTTTTTCCAAGAAAGCATTTTTACCTTCTTTTGCTTCATCTGAAAGATAATACAAAAGTGTAGCATTACCAGCCAATTCTTGAATACCAGCTTGTCCGTCTAATTCAGCATTGAACGAAGATTTCAACATTCTTAATGCCAAAGGACTTTTTTCTAAAATCTTTTTGCACCAAGCTACGGTTGTTTCTTCTAATTGTTCCAATGGCACTACTTTGTTTACCAAGCCCATATCCAAAGCTTCTTGGGCATTGTATTGGTCACACAAGAACCAAATTTCACGAGCTTTCTTCTGACCAACTACTCTGGCAAGGTACGAAGCACCAAAACCACCGTCGAATGAACCTACATTAGGACCAGTTTGTCCGAAACGAGCATTTTCAGCCGCAATAGATAAATCACAAACCACGTGAAGCACGTGTCCGCCACCAATAGCCCAACCTGCTACCATCGCCACAACTGGCTTAGGAATTGAACGAATTTGTTTTTGTAAATCCAATACGTTTAATCTTGGTACAGTATCTTCGCCAACATAACCGCCATGCCCACGTACAGATTGGTCGCCACCCGAACAGAAAGCTTTTCCACCTTCACCTGTTAAAATAACCACGCCGATTTCTTCGGTATCACGACATATATTCATCGCATCAATCATCTCTTTTACCGTAAGGGGAGTAAAAGCATTATGCACTTGAGGGCGATTGATTGAGATTTTGGCAATTCCTTCGTGGAAAGTAAATAAAATCTCTTTGTACTCTTTAAGGGTTTCCCACTTCATATTTGTTAATATTATGGATGATTTTGCAATTTTTTCTGAAAATAAGCTCAAATTTAATCACTCCTGCACAAAGCACCAATTATTGTTTGTAAGCATCTTCATTATATTGAACATCCCAAGTATGGTCTGCCAATAACAAACATTTGGCTAAGTAACGTGCATATTTGAAAGAACGACCCCATTCGTGCGGAGCAACCAACGAAAGTAAATCTGTACCATCTTCTTTCTCGTACATATAATAGGTTTCGTTGATGATTGGTTCAAAGCCAATGGCGGCTTCGTAGATTCGCTCAGAAATTTCTTTACGCTGTGACAAAAGTTTTGCCTGACGAGCCAAGGTTTCCATTTGTTCGTACAACTGATTCATTTGTCTATCAGTTTGCTGACGCATAGCCAGTACCGAACGCCCTTTGGCTTTGCCCAAATCTTCGGGTCTGATTACTGCACCGCCGGCCGTATGGGCGTAGGGAAGTAGCCCCGGATTTTCGGCTACTTTATCTTTATTGATAGGATTTAAAAATTTATCTTCTGATTCTGCCATGGCTCTCAATTGCTAATAATGATGAATTGTAATCATTAATCTATAAAACGACTAATTATTCTATAATACTTACAAATTTACAGAATAAAGATTTTATTTTTATTTTAAAATAAAAATCAAGATAAAGTATCTATAAATATTTATTCATGTAGAATTTTTATCTTTTAATTTACTTTAAATAATTTCCTGAAAGACATTTTTTCTACCTGATATTTTACATCTATTTCAACTATAAAAACCCGAACAATGTTTCCTTAAATCAAACAGAAACGCAACCTCGCTTAAAGCTTTGCCGTACTGTTAATAATTAAACGCTTCAAATTTATATAAAAAACAATACATCATGGAAAGAAAGGAATTTTTATCGTTGGTAGGAATCAGTGTGGGTGCTGTAATTTTACAGCAATGTTTGAGTGGTTGCAAAAGTGATGGTGGCGACCCTTCGCCAAATTCTGGAGGAAATAATGGCAACAGTAACGGTAATAGTGGCGGTGGCTCTAACACAACCACTGGGCTAACAGGAAATGCCTCGCTGGCAAGTGGTAAAATTGATTTTACTTTAGATTTGACAAGTACTACTTATAAAGATTTAAAAACTGAAGGAAAAGCTTTGATAGTGGGCGATGTAATTGTGGCAAAAACCAAAGATGGAGCTTACATTGCAGTAGCCAAAAAATGCACCCATCAAGGAACAACGGTAGATTTTGAATCAAACAATAATAGATTTAATTGCTCAAATCATGGTTCAAATTTTGATTTGAACGGACAAGTAATCAACGGCCCAGCAACCAGTCCACTAACCCAATACAATGCAGCTTTTGATGCTACTAAAAATACTTTGAAAGTTTCTTAGTAAATTCTATACAAGCGAAACAAACACTTCTCAAAAATGCTATCTTTGGCGTTTCGAGAAGTGTTTTTTTTGATAGATGATGATAATTAGCGACTTTAAAAATTTACCAATTGCCACAAACGAGTACGAACAAAAAGTAATTCAGTTTTGTGAAAGTTGGATGAATGGACAAGAATATTTTACTTTAAAAACTTCTGGTTCTACAGGCGAACCCAAACCTATCCAACTCACCCGAAAGCAAATGGAAGCCAGTGCTTTGCTGACGGGCAAAACTTTTGGTTTACAAGCAGGCGACAGGGCTTTGGTTTGTTTGAATGTGGAGTACATTGCTGGCACAATGATGTTAGTGCGTGGAATGGTGTTAGGCTTAGAACTGCTGATTGTGGAAGCTACCAGTAATCCGCTGATTGATTTGCCCAATCTGCCATTTGATTTTGCGGCTTTTGTGCCTTTGCAATTGCAAACGATATTGTCGGCTGACGATAATTTTTTACATGTTCTCAATCAAATGAAAGCCATTATTGTGGGTGGTGCTGCCGTTGGCGTTCAACTTGCTGAAATGATTCAAAGATTAAAAGTACCAGTTTTTAGTACTTATGGCATGACGGAAACCGTTTCACACATTGCTATTCGAGCATTGAACGGAAACATTACCGATAATTTTCAAGTGTTAGAGGGCGTTAGGATAGGAGTGGACGAAAGAAATTGTTTGAATATTGTGGCGGCTGCGAGCAATTTTGAATTGATTCAAACCAATGATATTGTTGAAATTGTCGATAATCAAACATTTAGGCTGGTTGGTCGTTTTGATAATATTATTAATTCTGGCGGTATTAAAATACAATTAGAAAAAGTTGAAAATGCTTTTGAGCCGCTTTTGAAATCATTAAATATTACTCGTTTTTTTGCTTTCGGAATTCCTGACGATAGACTTGGACAGAAGTTAATTTTAGTCTTAGAAACAGATTATTTATCCGAAGAACAAAAAAGTACCCTTTTATCCTCAGTAAAAACGACACTTAGTACTTATCAAATTCCCAAAGCTATTTTTACCATTTCTACTTTTTCAGAAACAGCTACCAGTAAGATTGATAAAAAAGCCACTATAAAAAGATTAAATTTGTAAGAAAAATGAAATAATCAATTTCGATTATGAGAAATTAGAACCATGAAAGTAGAAAAATTAAACCAGTTAGAACTCAAATTCGAGACGGCAGATATTTTGCCTCCTCCTTTTTCACATCAAATTCTTTTGACTTTAGATTTTAAAGAAAAATTTATAGATACCAAATTTGAAATTGCTTATACTTATCGTGATGAATTGACTGATGAAGAAATTTTGGAAGAAGGCTTCACAGGCAACGAAGACTTAGCTTGGGCTGGCGAACTTTCAAAAGCTTGGGAAGCTCCGATTTTGAATTTAATCAGTAAAAGTCCTGAAAGATTCAACACGAAAGCTTTAGAAGAAGAGCAAAATTTCTTGGAAATAAATATCAATAAATCGTTTAAAGGGAACCCACAAAATCAGGAAGCTTGGGAGTATCTTTTGCAAGAACTTACGCAAGCCGTTTATGAAACTTACGGAAAAGAAGCTCCTTTTAAAATGATTTTCAAGAAAATCGACAAAGCTAAAAGTACTTCGACTTTTGAATTGAATTTACACTATACCGATAGAAGGGTAGAAGCGTATTCGATTCTCGAATCTGGAAAAAGCCAGAAAAAAGTATCATGGGAAGAAGCCAGCGATTTATTGCAAAATGTATTTATCGGTGATTTTATTACGGACAAAGCCATGAAAAATGAACCTAAAACCGTTGGTAAATTTCTTTCTGTGGGCGATGGCTTTTGGTATGAATTTACAAAAAGCCTAAAAAATCCAAATGGCAATAGAGCTTATATCGTGAATCTATACGAAATGTTTGAATCGTATCTCTGAAAGAAGTAATCTGGTAGCATTAAATTAATTGTAGTGCTTTAGGCAATAGGCTGTAAGTCGTAAGCAAAAATACTTTTATCTAAAATAAATAAGCATTTTGCCTATTGCCTATAACTTAGAGCCTAAAGTAAAATTTTAAAACTAATTTTGCACGATTACTTGAGTAATAAACACAATTTAAGGAATATTTTTATTTTGTGTAAATAGCTGATTATTAGGTATATGAAATGCTAATCACCAATCTTTTTTTACTAATCACTATTTAAGTTATATGAAAAAAACAATCGTTTTTTTATACTTTTTATTAAGTATTCCTCAGATTTTTGCTCAAGAAAATTCGGTTAGTTTATCACAAAATCCAGCGAGTCTAAAATGGTCGCAAATCAAAACGCCCCATTTTAGGCTAATTTTTCCCAGAGAAATTAAAGCAACGGCTGAAAGAACAGCCAATGTATTAGAAACTGTTTATCAGCCAATTAGTAAAACCTTGGGGCGTGAACCACGCCCAATTTCAATACTTCTTCAAAACCAAACCACGGTTTCAAATGGCTTTGTGACACTCTATCCCCGTCGCTCAGAGTTTTATACCACACCACCGCAAGACTATACTTTGCTCGGCACAAATAATTGGTTGGATTTGTTGGCAGTACACGAGTTTCGTCATATTGTTCAAAATGATAAAGCTCTTACTGGTACAACCAAATTGATGTACCAACTCTTTGGAGCAAATGGTTTGGGTTTGGTTACTTCTTTGGCAGTACCCAACTGGTTTTGGGAAGGCGATGCCGTTGGAACTGAGTCTGTGCTTACACCTTCTGGAAGAGGTAGAATTCCGAGTTTTGATATGGCTTTACGAACCCAATTATTGAACAAAGGGGCTTTTCATTATGACAAAGCCGTTACGGGTTCTTTCAAAAATTTTGTACCCAATCATTATGTCAGTGGCTATTTGATGACTACTTATTTGAAAAATACTTATGGAGCAGAAGCTTGGGATAAAATACTCGCAGGAACATACAAAATGCCTTTTTATCCATTTTCTTTTTCAAATAATATCAAAAAAGTTACAGGTTTAAAAACGGAGCAATTATATCAAAAAGCCTTTGAAGATGCTCGTCAGTCTTGGCAAACACAAGCAGCGACTATTGTAGAAACACCCGTTACTGCTTTAGCGACCAAAGCAAATCCTTACTTCACAAACTACGAATATCCACAAGTACTTGCCGATGGTTCGGTACTTGCTTTAAAATCTGGACTTTCTGATATTCAGCAATTTGTATTGCTAAATCCAAAAAAAAACAGTGAAGAAAAAATAAAAACAATTGGTTTTTTAAATGATGCCCTGATGTTGTCGGCTTCGGGAAGTAAAGTGGTTTGGGCAGAATTTAATTATGATTTACGTTGGGAACGAAGAGATTATTCCGTCATAAAACTATTGGATGTCAACAACGGAACTACTCGTACTCTTACACAACAAAGTAAATTTTCTGCTCCTGCTATTTCAAAAGATGAAACCAAAATTGTTGCGATAGAAACCAGTCCCGACAATCACTACGCTTTGGCAATCATTGATGTTGAAAATCCACAAGAAGTCACGAAAATCCTTAATCCCGAAAATGCTTTTTACCTACACCCGTGGTGGACAGATGCAAAGGAAATCGTAGCCGTAAAATTATTGAATGGGAAAAAGAGTATCATACTGATAAATCCTTCAACACAAGCCGAAAAAGTATTGTTAGAGGTAGGAAGCGAAAATATTGCTCATCCGATAATGGCAGGAAAATACCTTTTGTTTAATTCAGGAGTGACTGGCATAGATAATATTTATGCTTTTGATACTGATGCGAAAAAGCGTTTTCAGGTAACAAACCGAAAATATGGAGCATTCAATCCTTCGGTTTCTGCAGATGGTACAAAGATTTTTTTCAATGATTTTACTGAAAATGGGCATAGAGTAGTGGAGATGCCTTTTGATGAGCAAAGATTTTTGCCATTTGATGAAAAACTAAATAAACCTGTTCAATTTTTTGGACAAATGTTATTGCAAGAAGCAGGTGAAAATTTATTGGCAAACGTTCCCTCAAAAACTTACGAAACAAAAAACTTTAGCAAGGCTAATATTTTCAATATTTACAGTTGGGGAGGTGTTTTTACTTCAAATAGCAATAATTTGAAGTTGGGTATTTCTTCCAAAGATTTACTAAGTACAACGGCTATCACAACGGGCTATAACTTTAATGCCAGTGAAAGAACTGGACAGTTTTTTACGGATATTTCTTACCAAGGTTGGTATCCAAAATTGAATTTGAATTATACCAACGGACAGCGAAAAACCGACATTTACATAGATAAAAGTAATACTCAGGCTTTAGACAGTCTTCGTTCGGATCATTGGCATCAACAGCAATTAACAGTAGGAGCGAGTTTACCTTTGAATCTTACGCATTCGAGGTATTATGAGTCCTTAGAAGTGGGTTTGAATACTGCTTTCACACAAGTATCGGGCTATGATTTGCCCGAACGCTATGCGAGTGAAAGTTTTAATGGGAACATTAGTTCAATCATTTATACTTTAGATTACGTTCGTCAAATGAAAAGAGCCGTACAAGATATTGCTCCAATTTGGGGACAAAGTATTAGCATTTATTTGAGAAGTATGCCTTTTTGGGGCAATTTACAAGGAGGACTTACGGCGATACAAGGAAGCTTGAATTTTCCCGGTTTTATCAAACACCACAGTATTCGTCTAAGAGCAGGAATTCAAAATCAATCAGGTTTTAAAACAAGTACGGGTGCACCGAATAAGAATCTTTATATTTTCGGAAGTCCGATGTTTTTTACAAGAGGTTATTCTTACCGAGCTTTTGAAAACCTAAGTGCCACTTCGGTTGAGTACCGTTTTCCATTATTAAATCCCGACTGGTCGATTGGGCGACTGGCTTATATTAAAAGATTGAAGGTAAATCTCTTTGCAGATTACGCTCATGGCGAAACTAATTATAGTTGGATTGAAACTAAAAATGGCAAAACGTATAGTTATAAGGTGGCTGATTCGGCAAATTTTACTTCAGTCGGTTTCGACTTCACGGCACAGTTTCATTTTATGCGTTTTTCACAACAATTTGAGGCGGGTTGTAGAGGAATTTATACCGTTGAAAAAGGTCAGTTTTTCTTTCAGCCATTGGTGATAGATATTGGTTTTTGAAAGGAAAAAATGCTGAAATCGGAAATAT
The DNA here is from genome assembly GCF_034929435.1 of Arcicella rigui. Taxonomy (NCBI): domain Bacteria; kingdom Pseudomonadati; phylum Bacteroidota; class Cytophagia; order Cytophagales; family Flectobacillaceae; genus Arcicella; species Arcicella rigui. The sequence goes on along the minus strand of NZ_JAYFUM010000028.1, from coordinate 55,860 downwards.
AAGTGTAATTGTTTTGATGATGGAGGAAATATTATTGAGTTTTAAGGAAAATATGTTATGTTTGAAATGTGATAAGTAGAACTTTAATTTGATAAAAAATGAGTTTCATCCCTCAGCGAGTTTACTGGTTAATTCAATTCTTTTGGTGGTTATTCACTACATTAATTTTAAAACAACCAACTACCAAATTTTTCAACGACCCTTATAATAAGGCCTCTTATTTGCTGATTAATTTCTTAATCGGGATAATGCTTTCACATATTTATACCAAAATTTATCAAGCAAAAGACAGAAATAAGGGGGATGTACTAATTTTCCCGATAGTGGCTTCAATCATCATGGGGGCTTGTTTCTTTTTTGTAGATTATTATTATGATTTTCAAGGATATAGACATTTTGTAGAAGAAACAAAACTTGTTCCTTTAGACTACTATCAGTTTTTCTTCGAGTCGGTACGTTATGCTGGCGTTTGGTTTTTGTTTTATCACCTAATTATGAGTAACCGTGTGGCCCATCATAAAGAATTGATGTTGGCACAGGCAGAAATGTCCTTAAAAACGGCGGAACTTGAAAACCTAAAAAATCAATTAAATCCTCATTTTTTGTTCAATGCCATCAACAGTATAAAGGCATTGACGATTTTCGACCCAGAATTAGCTCGTAAAGCATTGACGGAATTATCGCAGTTACTCAGAACTTCGCTGAGTATGGGCAATCAACAATTAGTACCTTTGGATATGGAATTATCATTGGTGCGTGATTATCTTTTCTTAGAAAAAATACGCTACGAAAAACGCTTGGTGTACTCTTTTCATATTCAAAATGAAACTTTATCCCTAAGTATTCCGCCAATGTCTGTTCAATTATTGGTTGAGAATGCCATCAAGCATGGCATCGGGAAAAATAAACTTGGCGGTAAAGTAAGAATCATTTCAGAATTAAAAGGAGAAATTTTTACCATTAAAGTGGTGAACACAGGGAAATTATCACAGAAAGTATCACCTGTGGGAGTTGGTATGAAAAATTTAGAAAGACGCCTACAAATCAATTTTCAAGAAAGAGCCACCTTTACTTTGGTGGAAGAAAATGATACAGTTGTGGCGTCAATCATTATTAAAATCAATTAGTTTTTACTTATTGTAAAAGAGCATAAATACTCAAGTAAGTAATAATTCCTGCGAAATAGCCAATTAAAGCCAATAAACTAAACTTTTTGAAGAACCACATAAAGTCGATTTTTTCCATACCCATAACGGCAACACCGGGTGCAGAACCGATAATCAGAATACTTCCTCCTGTACCCGCACAATAAGCTAAAAACTCCCATAATTTTGAATCCATCGGGAAATGTGCCAAATCGTACATACCCATTGATGCCGCAACCAGTGGAACATTGTCGATTATCGCCGAAAACAAACCAATAACTATCACGATTATATCTTGATTAGCGATGCTTTTATTCATCCATTCTGCTAAACTTGATAGAAAATGTGTGGATTCTAAAGCTGCAATAGACAATAAAATCCCTAAGAAAAAAAGGATACTCGAAGTATCTATTTTGCTAAGAGCATGAGCCACTGAGTAAGGTTTACGGTATTCTTCGTCTCTACCATGATGTATTATTTCAGAAACAACCCACACAACACCCAAACCCAACAATACGCCCATATAAGGAGGAAGATGAGTGATAGTTTTAAAAATTGGAACAAAAAGCAACATAGCAAATCCAACAATTAGCATCATTGAGGAGTCCTTTTTAGATAAAGAGTCATCTTTATAAGTGGCAATTGATGTACTTGGTGATTGTACTTCGCCTTTGAGTCGAAAAGTGAGAAAAAGTAATGGGACAATCAAAGATATTAAGCTTGGTAGAATCAAGCTTTTGATAATTGCCAAAGCTGATACTTGTCCGCCAATCCAAAGCATGGTTGTGGTTACGTCTCCAATCGGCGACCAAGCTCCACCCGAATTGGCTGCTATAATAATAATACCCGCAAAAAACATCCTTGTTTCTTTGTCTTTGATGAGTTTTCGTACAACCGAAACCATTACAATGGCTGTCGTCAGGTTATCGAGTGCCGCTGAAAGGAAAAAAGTAATGATACTGATAGTCCATAAAAGCTGTACTTTATTTTTACTTGTAATTTTATCAGTAATAATTTTAAAACCTTGATGAGCATCAATCAATTCAACGATAGTCATTGCTCCGAGTAAAAAAAATAAAATTTCGGAAATACTGGCTAAATGATGAGCAAGTTCGCTGCTTACTAAATCTTTATTTTGGGTATTCAGAATATAAATTACCCAACACAAAACACCCGTAATAAGGGCTGTGGCAGTTTTGTTGAGATGAATAGTGTGTTCAACAGCAATAAGTATGTAGCCAACGATAAATACAAAAACTAATAAAGCTTCCATGAAGTAGTTTTAAGTTGATGGTGAATGATAAGATTTTTGAGTCTATTGCTTGGAGAAAGTTCAAAGAATCACCGCCAGTATTACCAACGGTGATTGTGCTTTACAGTTCAAATTAAAAAACCACAATTCAACAAAATGTTGTTTTGAGATTAATTTTCCAACAAGTTTTAGGAATGCACAAAGCTAAAGATGCGACCTTAGTATAAGCTTAATCTAATATTAGAATTTGCTTAGAAAATTATTGATGTGGGATTTTTATGATAAATTCTGTACCTTTTAAATACTTACTCTTTACATCTATAATGGCTTTATGAAGTTCAGCAATTCTCTTGGTAATGGATAAACCAATCCCGAATCCGTCTTTGTCAATTGAATTGGAAGCACGGAAAAATGGATTGAAAATATAAGCTATTTCATTTTCTGGAATACCAATTCCTTTGTCTTTAATCTTGACAATACAATAAATTTTATCAAAACTCAGTAGAATGTTCGCCTGATGGTCGGATGAATATTTGCAGGCATTTTCGATCAGATTACTAAAGAGGTTTTCTAAAAGTAAAAGATTGCCGTTGATTAAAGTAAGATTATCGTCGTCTGGAATTTTTTCAAAATCAAATACTATGCGATAATGAGGATAATTTCCTTGAATGGCTTTTTGGACATTCAATAAAATATCTTCCATCCGTAAAATTTCAAAATGGAATTTGTCTTTATCCTCAATCGTGCGGGCTAATTGTAATAAACTATTTGAAAGCTGAATAAGTCGTTCAGTATCGTTTAGGGTATTCTTTAGCGTTTTTTTATACTCTTCAATCGTTTGATTTTCCTCTAAACCAACTTGTATTTCAGTTTTTAAAGCTGCAAGAGGAGTACGGAGTTCATGCGAAGCTTGCGAAACAAATTGTTTTTGTTGTTGAAATGCCATCTCAAGGCGATTCAACATTCGGTTGAAATTTACTGCCAATTCTGCAATTTCATCTTTTTTGTTTCCCTCGTCCAATCGTTTTTTTAGATTATTGGCGGTAATTCTACTAATCTCATTATTAATAGATTGAATAGGTCTCAGGGCTTGTCCTGCAAAAAAAATACTGAGGATAATGGTAATAATAATGCCAGATAAAAAACCAATACCCAAAGTATTTACTAAGTTTTTTTCCTGTGAATAGCCTACCAAATCATTTGCAGAAGCAACTACTACAAAACGGTCGTACTTTCCTGTAAAGAGTATGCCCAGAATTTCCCTGTTTTCATCTTTCAAGGTTACTTTTTCTTCTTTTTTGATATTCTCCAAAAAAGTTGGGTCGATATAGTCGGGCGTTTTATCTATGTTTGAATACAACAACTCATTTTTGAAATTATAGACATAAACTTCTTCATTGGGGAGTCTCGACGAAGAATTCATGTCCAACAATTTCAAAAGTTTTGGTGTAAATTCTTGTACATCAACCAAAAGGCGGGCAGTAGTGTTAGCTCTTCCTTGAATTCTATCAAAAAAGTTTTTACTTCTTTGGTTCTCTGCTCTCAAATACACAATGCCAGAGAAAAACAGTAAAATGATAGCCACAACGCAAGTAAACTGAAGCGATATTTTATGCCGAATTTGCATTTTAATTGGTTTTTAACACATAGCCCAAGCCCGTTTTGGTATGAATAAGCTTTGGTTCAAAAGATTTATCTATTTTTTTGCGTAAGTAATTGATATAAACTTCTACGATGTTGGTACTTGTATCAAAATTCAAATCCCAAACGTTTTCTACAATGTCTATTTTTGATAATACTCGTCCTTTGTTTCGTAGCATATACTCAAGCAATTCAAATTCTCTTGCGGTGAGTTCTATACTTTGCCCATCTCTACTGACGGTCTTGGTTCGTAAATCCATCGTTAGATTGGCTTCAGTCAATATTTCAGAAACTGACTGCTGGCTTGGATTTGCTCTTCGCAAAAGGGCTTGTATCCTGGCTAATAGTTCCCGAAACTCAAAAGGTTTTACTAAATAATCATCCGCACCGTAGTCAAATCCCTTTACTTTATCGTCAATTTCGCCCATAGCTGTAAGCATCAAAATAGGCGTGTTGATTTGCTGCTGCCGAATAATTTTACAGATGTCAAAACCATTCATGATGGGCAAATTGAGGTCTAATAAAATAATATCATAAGTATTTGTTGTTGCCAAACGAGAACCAATATAACCATCATAAGCCGGCTCAACGGTAAAATTCTTTTTCTCTAAGCCATTTCTGAGGCTGTCAGATACTCTTTTGTCGTCTTCAATCAACAAAATATTCATTTTATTTTCCATGAATTATTTTTAGTGAATTAAGTATTCGTGCAAGATGAGCTTTAACTATTTTGCTTCAAGCAAGAGGAAAAATAACTATTGAATTTTCTGCTCAGTGCTTATTGTCTCAAGCATAAAGCGGGTAAAATTAACGCAATTTTGCCCAATTACTTAAAAATAAGTATTTTATCTCAGAGAATACTTCAGAAACCCTGACTAAAGATATTCTCTGAGAAAGGTGTAGATATTGCTAATGGTTCTTGTATTGGTTCAGATAATTCCGAGCATTTTTATAGCGTAATTTTTATGGTTTACAGGTGCAATTTCTAAAGTATCAGAAGGTTTTGGGCGTATCGACAGTACGGGGATTTTGGCAAAATGTAAAATTCTTTCAACAAAAGGGCCAAGGTAATAATCCTGTACTTTATGGTCGAGTGTAGCGGTAAGGACAAGTAAGTCTGCTTGAAAATCCTGAGCTTTCTCAAGGATTTTATTCGGCATATCTTGGCTAAAGTAAAAGTAACTTTGGGCTTTCAAGTTGTCTTCTTTTAATTTTTGATTCAACAAAGCCGTTTCTTGATTTAATAATTCAAAGCTTTCTTTGTGAGTATTATCTACCATTCCTACCACGATGAGTTCAGCTTTATTTTCACGCAAAATAGTTTTTGCTAAATCGTATTGTTCTAAAGCTCCCTTCACAGGTCTGATTGGATAAAGAATAGTACTGAATTTTTCAAATTTTTGCTCTGGCGGAACAGTCAGAACTGGGCAATTGGCATTTTTGATAACACTCAAGGTATTTGAGCCAATTCGGAAATGATTGTTTGTCGATGAAGTGCTATAAGTACTCAGAACGATAATATCTGCATAAAAATCAATGGATGCTCGTAAAATTTCAGATGAAACCAACCCTGTTCGGATAAAAGCCCTACAATCTACGAAGTATTGATGGGTGATTTTATCAGCTAATTTTCGGATATTTTTTAGATGTTCGTCCAGTAGTTTTTCTAAATTACTATCATAAATTATATCATGGTCTGGATTCGGAAGAATGCTATAAGTATTCACAACATGAAACAGAATGATTTGTGCATGTTGCCTTTGAGCCATAAAAATGGCAGTGTTCAGTGCATTTAACGAAGCTTCGCTAAAGTCTATCGGAACAAGGATTTTTTGAACGCATATTGTTTCCATAAGTATCGAATTTTAGAGTAAATACTTTGATTACTACCTGTATGGATTATACTGGTTACGGAAACAAATTTCGTGTAGTAAACTTAAGCTCGCCTTAATCTCATATTAGAATTGTATTAGAAAACAGAAGTATTGAAAATAAAAAAGCAGTTGTATCATTAGATACAACTGCTCGTAAAATCTATCAGTAATTGAGAAAACTAAAGATTAGTTAAGTTTTCCTCTTAAAGCACGTGGAATATCAATTGTTGCTACTGGTGCTGAAGGATTATTTAAAATCACAACATCTGTAGCTTTCAATTTAGCAACTTTTAAAGTTTGACCTAAGTCCAAACCTGTAATATCAGCTTCGATAAAGTCAGGAATGTTATCAGCTAAACCTTTCAAAGATACTTTACGTAATTTTTGAACCATTTTACCCCCCTTACGAACGCCTGGTGCATCACCAATAACTTTCACAGGAACATCAATTTTGATTTCTTTACCTTCAACGATTTCTAAAAAGTCAACGTGAAGAATCATTTCTGATACTGGGTGGAATTGTGAATCTTGAACGATAGCGTGGTGGATTTCACCTTCGATATTTAAGATTACTTCTGATACTTCTGGAGTATATAATAATTCACGGAAAAGAATCATTGGTACAGCAAAGTGAATTTGTTTTTCACCACCGTACAATACACATGGAGCTAAAGCTTCTGCACGAAGATCTTTTGCTGATTTTGTTCCAAGGGTTTCTCTGTTATACCCTACGATTTCAATCTTTCTCATTTTTGAGTGATTTGTGTTGAAAGCCTGTCAGTTTCAAGGTAAAACCTTAATTCCTATCTTCAATCAACCGTTTAAATTAATTTTTTATGAATAATGAACTGATAGATTCATGGTCACGAATTCTGCCAATTGCTTTGGCGAATAATTCGGCTACTGATAATACTTTGATTTTATCACAAGGTTGTTTCAACGGAATCGTGTCTGTTACAACCAATTCAGTAAGTACTGAATTATTGATATTATCATAAGCTTTTCCAGAAAGTACTGGGTGAGTAACGATAGCTCTTACTGATTTTGCCCCTTTATCCATAATTAACTGAGCGGCTTTGCACATTGTACCACCTGTATCAATTAAGTCATCGACTAATACTACGTCAGCTCCTGTAACGTCACCAATTAATTGCATGGTAGCTACTTCGTTGGCACGTTTACGTTGCTTATCGCAAATTACCATTTCAGCATTGAAGAACTTGGCAACATTACGAGTACGAACCACACCACCAACGTCAGGAGAAGCAAAAAGTAAGTTATTTAATCCTAAAGATTTTAGATAAGGAACAAAAATGGCAGTTCCTTCTAAGTGATCTACTGGGAAGTCAAAGAAACCTTGAATTTGACCTGCGTGTAAGTCCAAAGTCATTAATCTATCAGCACCAGCAGCAGTCAATAAATTGGCTACTAATTTAGCACCGATACCTACTCTTGGTTTGTCTTTTCTATCTTGACGAGAATATCCAAAATAAGGAATCACCACTGTAACATAGTGAGCAGAAGCACGACGAGCTCCATCAATCATCAACAAAAGCTCCAACATATTATCTGCTGGTGGGAAAGTTGATTGAATGATAAATACATCACAACCTCTGATTGATTCATTAAAACTTGGTGACATCTCTCCGTCTGAGAAACGTTGAACAGAAGAAAGCCCTAAGTCTTTACCGTAAAAACGAGCAATTTCTTTTGCTAAATATTCGGAAGATGACCCAGTGAAAATCTTAACTTGATTGATAGCAGCCATTTTTTTGGAGAGATTTTTAAGCCTCTCTTAATTCAATATTATCTTTGAAATACTTTTTCTGAAATTGACCGCAAAAGTACGAAAATCATTTTGTAATAATGCAGACAAAAAGCGATTTTTAGCGTATTTATATGATTTGCCCTATTAAGTACTAATTTCTATTGGTATATTGCATTTTTTGCCGACAACAATGTATTTTTCATCAAAGAAACAATGGTCATTGGCCCAACGCCTTTAGGCACAGGAGTAATATATGAACATTTAGGAGCTACTTCGTCAAACTTCACGTCACCTTTCAAGGCAAAACCAGATTTTTTAATAGTATCTACTACTCTTGTTAAACCAACGTCGATTACCACAGCCCCTTCTTTTACGTATTCAGCAGTGATAAATTCAGGACGACCCAAGGCGGCAATTAAAATATCAGCAGTAGCACAAACGGCTGGTAAATCTTTTGTTTTCGAGTGTGTAAGCGTTACGGTACAGTTTCCGATTTTAGTATTACGTTGCATTAAAATAGACATTGGCAAGCCCACAATTTGGCTACGACCCACTACTACACAATGTTTTCCAGAAGTTTCGATATTGTAATAGGCTAATAAATCTAAGACACCTTGTGGAGTAGCAGAAATATAAGCTGGAAGACCTTTCGCCATTCTACCAATATTGATAGGGTGGAAGCCGTCAACGTCTTTTTTTGGAGCAATTGCTTCCATTACTTTATCAGGGTTGATATGGTCGGGGAGGGGTAATTGAACGATAAGTCCATCCATATCATCATTATCATTCACTTTTTGTACTTCAGCCAATAATTCAGCTTCAGTGATACTTGGGTCAAAGCGAAGAAGTGTAGAATTGAATCCTAATTCTTGACAAGATTTTACTTTGTTAGCAACATACGTTTCGGAAGCTCCATTGTTTCCGACCAAAATAGCTACTAAATGAGGCGTTTTCCCACCTGATGCTTTGATTTCAGCTACTTCCTGTGCGATTTCTTTTTTGATTTCGTCAGCAACTGCTTTCCCGTCTATGATTTGCATGGTTTTGTATTTTGTATTTTAAAGGCACAAAATTACGGCTTGTTTTGGGTTAAGCAAAAGAAATTAATGGGTCGGCTTATCATTCACTAAAATATCCCATAATTTAGCCAGACCAACGCTTCCAATTTCTTCAACAAAAATCATATTCTTGCGGGTTGATACTGCTGGTTTTTTAGGGTCGATAATATAAATCGGCACAAAACCTGCCACATAATTAACCAAACCTGCCGCAGGATATACTTGTAATGAAGTACCCACTACAACAAAAATATCAGCTTCCTCTGTTAGCTTTACGGCGGTTTCAATCAGTGGAACATCTTCATGAAACCAAACAATGTGTGGGCGAAGCTGTGAGCCTTTTTCACATTTGTCGCCTAAATTGATAGCTTTTGTACCAATTTCATAGACCAAACTACTATCAACTGTTGAGCGAGCTTTGGTTAATTCACCATGTAAATGCAATACTTTTTTTGAACCTGCTCTTTCGTGAAGATTATCAACGTTCTGAGTAATGATTTGTACATCAAAGTATTTTTCTAAACGAGCCAAAATTTTATGCCCTTCATTTGGTTCAACTTGGTCTAATTTAGCTCTACGTTCGTTATAAAACCGTAAAACCAAAGCAGGGTTTTTCCTGAAACCTTCGGGAGTAGCCACATCTTCGATGGCATGATTTTCCCAAAGTCCGTCTGAAGCTCTAAAAGTAGGAATGCCACTTTCTGCTGAAATACCAGCACCTGTTAATACGACTAATTTCTTTTTTGAGGCTTTCATAATTTATGTTAGAGATAATAATTTAAGGTATAGATTGTGTAAAAAACTATGAATTCTCGGTGTTATTTATTTCATTTTGTATCTCAATTACAAAATCTATACTAACACTATAATCTTCTGCAATTTCATCCAACGTTAGTTTTCCTCGTTTCAAAGCTTTCTGAATGCTTTCACGTTTGACTAATAAAATTTTCTTATTTTCATTCTTAATAGCTAACGCATTAGCAGAAATAGCCATTTCATACATAAGTTTTTGCTCAGGAGTAAATGCTCTTAAATCAATCTCATTAATAGCTTTGTGTAGCCACTCTTCTGTCCAAAATGATGGAAATTGAGAAGTTTCAGTGATTGTATGTACATTTTTCATGGTATAAATCAACTTGTCTAAATTGGTTTGAATATTGCTTAGTTGCTTGTTGAATTTTGCTAATTCTAATGTTACAAACGTTAATTGATCATCAATAATTTCATTGTTTTTATTTCTCAAAACAGCGATGTTATGATAGTCTTCAATTTCAGGGAAAATATTCTGCGACAATATACCAATACAGTAAATTTTTTGCAAATTATCAAAGCGATAAGCCCCTTTTTTTACCAAAGTATTGAAGCGATGTAAAGCATAAAATTTCATTCGTTGAATAAACTCCGGGTACTCACTTAATTGCATTTCAACAATAAAATGATTTCCACTTTCATCAATACAAGCAATGTCATAAATCCCGCTTCTACTATCAATAGTAATTGCGGATATTTCATTTTTAATAAATGAAACCTTTTTAATTGGACTTGGTGAACAAATTAATGCCTCTAATGCCTTTTTTAGAAAAGTGGTATCAGCTTCATTGCCAAAGGTGACTTTGAAACCATAATCTGATAAAATAGAGATAAATCTTCCGTTATCATTAAGAATAAACATCGTTCTGAATTTGAAAAATGAGTGTAAGTGATTGACTACAAGATAAATAGTATATTTTTAAAATCAAAAAAGGTCGTCAATTAAAATCGACAACCTTTCTTTAACTCTACTGAATTACAAATGATTTTAAATGAATTAAGTTTTTCCAATAATGATAATTCATAACTCAAAATTCATATTTACTTCTTCTTCCCTCTTGCAGAAGGAGCAGGAGCTTCTTCACCAAGTTTGATACAATCTTCCAAAGTCAAATCTTCTGGTTTAATATCTTTTGGAATTTTGATATTTCGTTTACCAATCTGAATATATGGCCCATACATTCCGTTGACTACTTTGATAGCATCATTTTCAGGAAACTCCTTCAAGTACTTATTGGCTTCGCTATCACGCTTTTTCAAAATGATTTCGATTGCTCTTTCACTTGTGATGGTGTCAATATTTTCTCCTCTTCCCAAAGAGTAAAACTTACCATTGTGTTTCACATAAGGCCCAAATCTTCCTTTGCCAGTCGTAATTGGTTCTCCTTCAAAACTACCAATAGCACTTCCTACATCTGCCTGGCGTTTTTCTAACAATAATTCAATGGCACGTTCTTCGGTAATTGTGAAAGGGTCTTCGTTAGGTGGAAGACTCGTATATTTATCATCGTGACGAATATATGGCCCCATTTTCCCAGCACCAATTACCATTGGTTTATCTTCAAAGAAACCCACTTCTCTCGGAAGTTTGGGTAATTCCATCAAAGCTAAAGCCTCCTCAAGTGTAATACTGCTGACTAATTGGTCTTTCTTTAAGTTGTAATAAATAGGCTTTTCGTCATCTTTACTTTTGGCTTCGCCCAATTGTACATAAGGGCCAAATTTACCTAATCGTACCGAAACTGGTTTGCCAGTTTTTGGGTCAATACCCAAATCACGAGACGAACCTACCGTATTTCTGTCAACGCCTTTACTATCTTCAATTGTTTGGTGAAAACCTTGATAGAAATTATCAATCATTTTCGACCATTCTACTTTTCCTTTGGCAATTTCATCAAATTCATCTTCCATATCGGCTGTGAATTTGAAATCGACTACTTCTTTGAAATTTTCAACTAAGAAGTCATTAACAACCATTCCAACTGAGGTCGGGAAAAGCTTGGCTTTTTCTGTTCCATAAGTTTCTTTTCCTGTTTTTTCAGTAATTTGGTTATCCTTCAACACAATTTCTTTGAAAGAACGCTCTTTGCCTTCACGGTCTTCTTTCACTACGTATTCACGCTTGATAATTGTTGAAATCGTAGGAGCGTAAGTAGAAGGACGACCTACGCCTTTGTCTTCTAAAGCCTTTACCAAACTCGCTTCTGTGTAACGGGCTGGGGGACGAGAAAAACGTTCAGTAGCTTTTAAAGTATCTAAATTGAGAATCTGACCGATTTTCAAAGGAGGCAACATTTTTGAATTGTCCTCATCTTCTTCATCGTCTTTACTTTCTAAATATACTTTCAAGAAACCGTCGAATTTGATTACTTCGCCTTGTGCAATTAATTCTTCAGAAGTTTTAGAAATACCAACCGTTGCGGTTGTTCTTTCTAATTGTGCATCAGCCATTTGCGAGGCGATAGCACGTTTCCAAATTAATTCATACAAACGTCTTTCTTTAGCATCTCCCGAAAGCGTACTTACCGCAAAGTCAGTTGGACGAATGGCTTCGTGAGCTTCTTGTGCAGATTCGTCTTTGGTTTTGTACTGACGAGTTTGTACATAATCAACCCCATAGGCATTGGTGATGGCTTCTTTTGCTTTGGCAATTGCTTCATCAGAAAGACTGGTTGAGTCGGTTCTCATATAAGAAATCTTACCAGCCTCATACAATTTCTGTGCATACATCATCGTAGAAGCTACCGAATATCCTAATTTTCGTGAAGCCTCTTGTTGTAAAGTAGAAGTGGTAAAAGGAGCAGTTGGCGATTTCTTGGCAGGTTTGGTTTCTAAGTTTTTAATTTTAAATTCTGCACCGATACATTTTTCTAAGAAAGCTCTGGCAGCCGTTTCTGTTTCAAAGTTTTTGGGTAATTCTGCTTGTAAAACTTTTCCGCCTGCTAAGGGGAATAATGCAACAATTTTGAAAGATGATTTTGCTTCAAAACCTTCGATTTCTCTTTCTCTCTCTACTACAATTCTTACCGCCACCGATTGCACTCTACCCGCCGACAAGCCTTTTTTTACTTTCGACCACAGAACTGGCGAAAGTTCAAAGCCAATCAATCTATCCAATACTCTACGAGCTTGTTGTGCATTTACCAAATCCACATCAATCGTTCTTGGGTTTTGAATAGCGTTTTGAATCGCCTTTTTCGTGATTTCACGAAAAACGATTCTTTTGGTACTGTCAGAAAGTCCGAGGGCTTCTTTTAAATGCCATGAGATAGATTCACCCTCACGGTCATCATCCGTTGCCAGCCATACTTCGTCTGCGGCTTTAACGGCTGATTTTAGTTCGTTTACTACTTTTATCTTTTCTGGTGAGATAATATAAGTAGGTTTGAAACCATTTTTAACGTCGATGGCGTCGTTTTCTTTTGGTAAATCTCGGACGTGACCAAAGGAAGATTTTACTGTAAAATCTTTCCCTAAATATCCCTCAATGGTCTTTGCCTTTGCTGGAGACTCTACTATTACTAAGTTTTTCGACATTAATTATTTTGATTGGTGGAGTAAATAATCGAAATTATTTACGAAATACGTATTTTTTAGGGGCTAAAATCTTTAAATTCTAATACCTTTTTGCGATATAAAATGCTTGATAAAAGACCGCTACCTTTTATATTTTGCCAAATATATAAACTTCATTTCAAAATGTAGTTCATTTTTTTGATAACAGTCATAAAATTGCGGAATTCCATTATTTATTTAAAATGAAAATCAATACTGCGACTACATTAAATAATCTGATTTCATCAATAAAGTTTAGAGATTTTTCCTCTTTTACATAAACAACAAAAAAAGCCTGAGTTGTTGCTCAGGCTTTTTAAAATATAATATGGAATTACTTCACCAACTTGATGTGAGATGGAGCAAATTTTGTCAAATTGATACCATCTACTGCTTTTACATACTCTTCGATAGTTGGAGTTCTACCAAGTACCGTAGAAAGTACTACTACTGGCGTTGACGAAAGTAAAGATTCACCTTTCTTAGTGTCTGTATCTTCCACCACACGTCCTTGGAACAAACGAGTAGATGTTGCCATTACAGTATCGCCTTTGGAAGCCTTTTCTTGGTTACCCATACAAAGGTTACAGCCCGGACGCTCTAAGTACAACATTTTTTCGTAAGAAGTACGTGCTGCTGCTTTAGGAGCATTGTCGTCGAACTCGAAACCAGAGTATTTTTGTAATACTTCCCAGTCGCCTTCTGCTTTCAATTCGTCAACGATATTGTAAGTTGGTGGAGCAACCACAAGTGGAGCTTTGAATTCAACTTTACCATTTTGAGCTTCGATGTTTTTCAACATTTGAGCCAAAATTTTCATATCGCCTTTGTGAACCATACAAGAACCAATAAAACCAAGGTCAACTTTTTTGTCGCCACCGTAGTAAGATAATGGTCTGATAGTATCGTGTGTATATCTTTTTGAAACGTCAGCGTTGTTTACGTCTGGGTCGGCAATCATTGGTTCAGCAATTACATCCAAGTCAACTACCACCTCAGCGTAATATTTCGCATTAGCATCTGGTTTCAAGGCTGGTTTTTCACCAGATTGGATTTCTTCAATACGCTTATTAGCCTTGTCAATCAAACCTTGAAGCACTTGGTTTTTATTGTCCATGCCTTTGTCAATCATGATTTGGATTCTGCTTTTCGCAATTTCCAATGATTCAATCAAAGTAGCATCTTCTGAAATACAGATTGAAGCTTTCGCTTTCATCTCGGCAGTCCAGTCGGTAAAGGTAAAGGCTTGGTCAGCAGTCAATGTTCCAATGTGTACTTCAATTACTCTACCTTGGAACACGTTTTCTCCACCATATTGTTGAAGCATTTGTGCTTGCGTAGCGTGAACTACGTCACGGAAGTCCATATATTCTTTCATGCTACCTTTGAAAGTAACTTTTACAGAATCAGGAATTGGCATTGAAGCCTCACCCGTAGCCAAAGCCAAGGCAACAGTACCAGAGTCAGCACCGAAAGCAACACCTTTCGACATACGAGTATGAGAGTCACCACCGATGATAATTGCCCAGTCGTCAACCGTAATATCATTCAATACTTTATGAATTACGTCGGTCATTGAGTGATACACACCTTTAGGGTCACGAGCGGTAATCAAACCAAACTCGTTCATGAATTTCATCAATTTTGGAATGTTCGCTTGTGCTTTTTTATCCCAAACTGAAGCTGTGTGACAACCAGATTGATAAGCTCCGTCAACCGTAGTAGAAATAGTTGTAGCAGCCATTGACTCTAACTCTTGGGCTGTCATCAAACCAGTAGTATCTTGTGAACCTACGATATTTACTAATACACGAACATCAGAACCAGCATGTAACACTTTGCCCGGTGTAGCACCTACTGCGTTTCTGTTGAAGATTTTTTCAACCGCTGTAAGTCCTTGACCTTCATGAGAAACTTCTTTTGAAGGAGCAAATACTGGAGCAATGGCAATACCTAATAATTTAGAAGCAAACGTTTGGATTTTCTTACCAAATACGATAGCATAAGAACCACCAGCTTTGATAAATTCCATTTTTTGTGGCGTGAAAGATTTAGAAATATCAATCAACTCTTGGTCGCCATTGTATAATTTTTTTGTTTTTGTATTGATTGTCAATACAGTGCCTGTCGCTACTGAATATACTTGCTCAAGGATTGGTTCGTTGTTTTCATCACGTACAACTTTACCGTCTGCATCTACTTTCTTAACCCAGTTTTTAAGGTCAATACCGATACCACCCGTTACATCAACTGTTGTAAGGAAAATTGGTGAAATACCATTTGTTCCACCTACAATTGGAGCGAAGTTTACGAATGGAACGTAAGGACTTGCTTGTTTACCTGTCCAAAGAGCCACGTTGTTTACGCCTGACATTCTTGAAGAACCAACACCCATTGTTCCTTTTTCAGCAATCAACATCACAGATTTATCTGGGTGTTGTGCTTTCAAAGCTTCGATTTCAGCTTGAGCAGCAGGAGAAATCATACACTTTCCGTGCAATTCACGGTCTGAACGAGAGTGAGCTTGGTTACCCGGAGAAAGTAAATCTGTTGAAATATCACCTTCACCTGCGATAAAAGTAACTACTTTGATTTCTTCAGGTACATCTGGAAGTTTTGTGAAAAACTCAGCTTTGGCATAACTTTCAATAATTTCTTTTGCCGTTGCATTTCCGCTTTCAAAAGCATCTTTCAGACGTTTCAAATCTGCGTCGTACAAATAAACTTGTGTTTTCAATACATCACCAGCTTGTTTTGCAATGGCAGCATCATCGCCCAAAGCCAAATCTAATAATACTTCGATTGATGGCCCACCTTTCATGTGTGACAACAATTCAAAAGCAAAATCAGCAGTAATTTCTTTTACAACAGACTGACCAAGTATAATCTCTTTTAAAAACTTAGCCTTTGCACCAGCCGCTGGAGTAGTTCCTGGCAAAGTATTGTAGATGAAAAACTGAAGTGAATCAGCACGGTTCTCGTTGTCCAAATCTTTGATTTGTTCAATGATTTCGCTTACCAATTCAGCACTATCAATGGGCTTAGGATGAAGTCCTTGTGTTTTTCTTTCCTCGATTTCTTTAAGGTAATCGTTATAAAAGTTCATATTGAATTATTTACAGTTATTATAGTATTTCTCCTTGAGTAATTAATGCTTTAACAGACTTTATGTAAGCTTTAAATTTGCTTTTTTCTGTGAAGATTTGTCTTACAAATTTATAAAAAGCAAGTTCGATTTAAAAATTTTTTAATGAATAGGCTTTTTTGACATATATTTTCTTTGTTTTGTATTATTTTTATATGTTTTATTCGATAATTGAAACAATTAGCATAAGTTTTATCCTAAATTCAAATTGACAAAAAAAATACTGCCTTAAAGTTACAATTTTTGCTCTTGCGAGAATGACCAGAGCCTGCAAAGAACTTAAAATAATTGAAAATTGTTGTTAAAACATATACATAGCAACAGAAAATAGTAATTAGATTGTTTAAGATTAAAGTATTCATATCATTTTCGTTCATGATTCATGGATAAAGTTTCTGAAAATCGATTTGTAAATTTGTATTTTTCTTGTAAACTCATCAACTTGTACTTATCAACTACTTATTCTTTAAATCTTAAAATTTCAAGTACTCTTAAAAAAAACAGATTATGGCTTTTGACATTGAAATGATTAAAGCAGTTTACGAACGTATGCCAGCCCGTGTGGAGGCAGCCCGTAAACTTGTTGGCAGACCGCTCACTCTTACAGAAAAAATCCTTTATTCTCATTTGTGGGAAGGTACTCCTACACAAACTTTTGAAAGAGGAAAGTCTTATGTTGACTTTGCACCAGACCGTGTAGCCATGCAAGATGCTACGGCACAAATGGCCTTGTTGCAATTCATGCAGGCGGGTCGTCCGAAAGTGGCAGTGCCTTCTACCGTTCACTGCGACCACTTAATTGAAGCGAAAGTTTCTTCTTCGACAGACTTAGCCGTGGCAGTTGATAAAAACAAAGAAGTATATGATTTCCTTTCTTCTGTTTCTGATAAATATGGTTTAGGTTTCTGGAAGCCAGGGGCAGGGATTATTCACCAAGTAGTATTAGAAAATTACGCTTTCCCAGGCGGTATGATGATTGGTACTGACTCGCATACGGTAAATGCAGGTGGTTTGGGTATGATTGCCATTGGTGTTGGTGGAGCTGATGCTTGCGACGTAATGGCAGGTTTGGCTTGGGAATTGAAATTCCCTAAACTCATCGGGGTAAAATTAACTGGTAAATTAAACGGCTGGACTTCTGCTAAAGACGTAATCTTGAAAGTAGCAGGGATTCTTACGGTAAAAGGCGGTACTGGTTGTATTGTAGAGTACTTCGGAGAAGGCGTTACTTCTATGTCGTGTACAGGTAAAGGTACAATTGCCAATATGGGTGCTGAAATTGGTGCAACCACTTCTACCTTCGGTTACGATGAATCAATGGCTCGTTACTTGTCTTCAACTGGTCGTGCTGAAGTAGCTGCTTTGGCTGATACTATTAAAGAACATTTGACTGCCGACCCAGAAGTGTATGCCGACCCAGCTACCTATTTCGACCAAGTAATTGAAATTGATTTAGATACTTTAGAACCTCATTTGAACGGCCCTTTCACACCAGATTTAGCAACGCCTATTTCTCAAATGAAAGCATTAGCGGAGAAAAACGGCTGGCCAACAAAAGTAGAAGTAGGCTTGATTGGTTCTTGTACGAACTCATCTTATGAAGATATTTCTCGTGCTGCTTCTTTGGCTAAACAAGTAGCAGCCAAAGGTTTGAAAACAAAAGCAGAATATACCATTACGCCTGGTTCTGAACAAGTACGTTACACTATCGAACGTGATGGATTTATTGATACTTTCAATTCTATTGGTGGTAAAGTATTCTCTAATGCTTGCGGCCCATGTATTGGTCAGTGGGCTCGTCCGGGTGCTGAGAAAGGGGAGAAGAACACCATCGTTCACTCTTTCAACCGTAACTTCGCTAAACGTGCGGATGGAAATCCAAATACTTATGCTTTCGTAGGTTCTCCTGAAATAGTAACTGCTTTGGCGATTGCAGGTGATTTAACTTTCAATCCTTTAACTGATTATTTGACAAACGAAGCGGGTGAACAAGTAAAATTAGACGCTCCGACTGGTGATGAATTACCAACAAAAGGATTTGCTGTTGAGGATGCAGGTTATCAAGCTCCTGCTGAAGATGGTTCTTCGGTAGAAGTAAAAGTTTCTCCAACTTCTGACCGTCTTCAATTGTTAGACCCATTCACTCCTTGGGAAGGTACAGACTTAAAAGGCTTGAAATTATTAATTAAAGCCAAAGGTAAATGTACAACCGACCATATTTCGATGGCTGGTCCTTGGTTGAAATACCGTGGTCACTTAGACAATATTTCTAACAACATGTTGATTGGTGCGTTGAATTACTTCAACGAGAAAACCGATAAAGTTAAAAACCAATTAACAGGTGAATATGGCCCAGTTCCTGCTACGCAACGTGCTTATAAAGCGGCAGGCATCGGAACAATCGTAGTGGGTGATTCAAACTATGGTGAAGGTTCATCACGTGAACACGCAGCCATGGAGCCTCGTCACTTGGGAGTTCGTGTGGTATTGGTGAAATCTTTTGCTCGTATTCACGAAACTAACTTGAAGAAACAAGGAATGTTAGCGATTACTTTTGCCAATGAAGCAGATTATGATTTAATCCAAGAAGACGATATTATCGACATCATTGGTTTGACAACTTTCACTCCGGGCGTTCAATTACAAGTAGTATTGAACCACACTGACGGCTCAAGTGATACCATTGCAGTAAATCACTCTTACAACGACCAACAAATTGAATGGTTTAAAGCAGGTGGTGCATTGAATATTATTCGTGCTAATGTAGGGAAGTAATTCTCAGTAAATTATATCAAAAACTCCTTCATCAATTTGTTTAATGAGGGAGTTTTTTTTTATGATTGAGTATTTTTAACTCAAAAAACTACCTCAGTTGTATGATTATTTTTTGAAATTAAAATCAAATCCTATAAGTTTGAATATCAGTTTAATAGACTTAATGCCTATACCGTTATGAAAGTTTATAGAGACAGTTTAATCGAAAATTCAGATACAATAAACATTGCTTTTTGGAATATAAATAAAAAGGAGCTAAGTGATTTATTAGTTGAATTTACCCATGAAAACAATGTAGATATACTATGCCTTGCAGAAGTACATGAAAATACGGTTTCGGAATTTATAAAGAAAATCAATAGCTTTGATGCTAACGATTACAAGCAAATTACAGCTTCCAAAGATAAAGTGATTGTGATTTCAAGGTATCCAGAAGACAATTTTATTGATAAAAGCAATTTGTATTCTTCAAAAAGATTTACGGCTCATTACTTTCAAATACCTCTATTAATAGAGTTTAATCTAATAACACTTCACTTTCATTCTAAACAAAATTGGTCTGATATAAGTCAAGCAATGGAGTGTGCTACTTTAGCACAAGCGATTCGTGAGATTGAAAAGAATACCCAAAGTTCAAATACAATTGTTATTGGTGATTTTAATATGAACCCATTTGAAATTGGAATGCTTTCAACTAATGGATTTCATGCAATTCCTGATTTAGCTTTAGCCAATCAGTCTAAAAGTAGAAAAGTGGACGATGTTCATTATCCTTTTTTCTATAATCCAATGTGGAATTTTTTTGGTGATTTTCAAGAGCCTTCAGGTACTTTTTATTATCGCTCATCTCAAAGTATTAGTTACGAATGGCATATATTTGACCAAGTAATTTTCAGACCCTCAGTTGCGGAATATTTGGATGATAATTATATGGAAATCATCACTAAAGTTTTTACAGAATCTTTGTTAAGTCCTTTAAAAAGACCAGACAGTAAATTGTATTCTGATCATTTACCAATTATCTTTAAATTAAACACTCGAAAAAAATGGCAGCTACAACAATAAATATTTGGGATGGATTGACCATTCCAGAACATACAAAAACTAAATCAGCATTTGATTTATTGAAAGAACAAAATTCTCTTGAAGAACAGACAGAACAGGAGCTAAAGATGAAAGTCGAATCTCAAGAAGTATTACTGGAAGAAGATAACCAAATACTTGGTAATGGCAGACTTTATATTTTGTATGTACTTGCTCCAAATTTAGGAGGATTGAGACGTAAAATTATAACAGTGGTTGAAGGAAAGTATAATGGTAAATTTCCAGTAGATATCATTTGTCACATAGATGAACAAAAAGAAATTGCTGTTGATGAGGATAGTTTTCTATCTAAAGTACAAGAAATTTTAAGTAGAAAGTCGGTAAAAGATACGATTATAAATCTTTATGTGAGTAGCATCGAAAACAAGAGAAATAAATAAAAAATAGCCTTTCAATTAATTATGAGATATGAATTATGAGTTATTTCTTTCATGGTATAATTAATTCATTTCTCATAATTAGGGTTCTATTAAAAGCTGTTTTTTACTCCGAAAGCATCTCTAAAAACCTTTCTTCATTAATTATCTGTATCGTACTTCCTTCTCTTACTAATTTTTCTGCTCTTTTTACTTTAGAGGATTTGTAGCCTTTGTTGGAATCTTGTTGACCAACAATAAGATAATCTGTATGAGGACTGATAAAATTGGTGGTATAACCGCCCAAACGTTTTATCAAAGCTTCTGATTCTTTTCTTACAAAATGGTCTAAAGTACCTGTAAATACTACTTCTTTTTTTCTGAATAAGTTAGTTTCACTTTCATTTATCGTTCCTGTGAATACTTTTTTTATGGCTCGTCCACTGGCAAAGGCTTGTTTTTTGGCTTGTCTTCTCGACTGGAGTAATTTCACCTCCTCAACGCTTGTTACTGAAAGTTCTTCTAAGATTTTAAGCACCAAATGTGCACAGGCTTCTGCATCGGCTAAGGCATTATGATGCTCAAAAGTATAATTATCAAGTTTGGCATTCACTAAAGTACTCAATCCATAACCTCTTTCGCCTTGCCAAGCTACTCTCGATAACGCTATCGAACATACTTCTCTTAATGGAGGTATTTGTAATTGATAATGCGTACAAACACTTCTCAGAACAGAAAAATCAAAACTTGCACTATGAGCCACCACGGTTTGATGGGCTAAAATAGGTTGTAGTTCATCCCAAATCTCACTAAAAGTAGGTTTATCAACCAAATCCGACAAAGCAATATTATGTACTCTATTTTGATAATAACCCATCTCGAAGGGAGTAGGCTTTATCAACCATTCTTTTCTTTCTACGATAATTCCATTTTCCACCTTCACAAGTCCCAAAGCACAAGCACTCATGGGAGAATTATTAGCAGTTTCAAAATCTATGGCAACAAAATTCATTCTTTCAATTTTAAGGTTAGCTTGTAGGATTGACGATTATCAGAAAATAGCGAGACCCTCTAAGCTTATACTGAGGTAAAATAATATATTCTTTGCATTTTTCCAATTTTTGGTAAGTATTCACTCAAAGCCAATTGTTGATGATATTTAAAAATAAAGGATAAGCATTATTCCCTATTGATTTTCAATTAAGTATTGAAGCCATTAAACATATTGATTTACATCAAATTGAGAAATATAAGTAATCTTGATATAAATCAATATAAGTTTTAAAAAGCCTCATAGAGGCGAAAACTTTGTAGTTAAAATATTAAGAATAAAATCCATCTCATCTTTATCCGAGCAAAATGTTTTCAAGATTAGATAATAAAAATGACAATTTGGCGATAAAAGAAAATATATTAGCCTACTAAAAAGGGATTGATGATAGTTTTGTTTCATCAATCCCTTTGTCATTATATAGGTTTGAATTCTCACAAGACATAACTAAAAACCACATCCGAATACACCAAGATTGGTTCTTTGCCTACTGCGGCTACTTTGATGGCGTATTCTGTACCTGATTGTAGGTTTTCAAATATGATTTTTTTGCGACTGATGATATGCGTTTCCCAAATGCTTGTTTCTGTAATAGGAGCAGTCGTAATCTGATAAATATAGCTTTTGGCCCTGTTTATTCTATCTATATTGGCGATTAAAGTACCTTTCACTGGGCCGTTGACTACTGTCAAATTGCTGGGTTTGGCTAAAATGCCGACGGGTTTTCCTTTCTTTTTAATCTCAAAACCAGAACTTTTGGCAATTACTTCATTGTCCAAACAATTCATATTCACATACAAACCCAATAATTCCAATTGTTTTTCTAAAACACTTCTACAATCTTTTTTATGAAGGGTTGCTTGTTTACGTCCAGTCTTGGAAGCTACCAAAGCATCTACAAAAGCCATTCTGCTTTGATTAATTTCCTCTAAACTGGGTTGAGGATTAGGGAAATGAGGGTTTTCCGATAAACTCCGAATAATTGCCGAAGTCTTGACATTTAATTCATTTTCTCTGTATCGTTTAAAACTTCTGAGGATAGTGATTTTAGGCACATCATTGAGTGTTTTAAATGTTGAACATTGATGGTATAAAGTAGATAATTAAGGCATTGATTTAGAATGACTTAATCTTAAAATTTTCATTTAAAGATAAGTTTTTTTTAAATATTCAGCTCAAATTATTCTTCAAAAAATAGATTAATTTTATCTCAGAATAGCTTTATCTATCAGCAATTTCTATTTTTTTCTTGTTCACAAAAAAATAAAATAGTGTAACAATGCAATGGCTTATTGTAACACGTAAACACTTTAATGTAGTATAACAATGACTCATTGTAACACGTAAAAACTTTAATGTAGTATAACAATGACCCATTGTAAGACGTAAAAATTATAAAGTAGTGTTACAATGACCCATTGTAACACGTAAAAACTTTAATGTAGTATAACAATGACTTATTGTAACACGTAAAAATTATAAAGTAATGTAACAATGACCCATTGTTACACGTAAAAATTGTAATGCAGTGTTACAATGGCTTGTTGTAACATTTAAAAACTTTCCTTTATTGCTACAAAAGATTGAGATAAAATAGCTTAGATGTAAAATGTATTCTTTTACTGTCTAAAGAGATTTTGTTTACAAAATGAATACTTTACGAGAGATTTACGAAGATAGGATTCAGAACTAAATAAAATTTAATTCAAAAAAAGTTTGTTATTTATTTTATAAATGAAATAATATTCATTTATATTTGTGCCATCAAATTAACCAGTATGAGAATTAAAGACGAAAGTAAAGAGAGTATAATATTTGAAACAGCATTATTGATGATTTCAAAAACAGGATTGTCAGGATTGAAAATGAGTCAACTTGCCAAAGAAGCTAATATCGCTACTGGCACAGTATATATTTATTTCAAAGACAAAGACGAGTTGATAAGAAAACTCTATTTATACTTGTTGAAGAAAACCACGCTTGATTATTCAAAAGGATTAGATGAAAATGTACCTTTGAAATTAAAAATCAAAATATTGACTTTTAATTACTTAGCTGAAAGTATTTTGCATCCAGAGTATGGAGCTTTTTTTGAACAATACTTTCGTTCTCCCTTTTTTGTTGAGAATGAAATGATTAAAAATGAAGAAAATACTGTGTTAGGGCCTATTTATGAATTAGTGATTGAAGGACAAAAACAAGCGATTATCAAGAATATCAATCCAGAATTATTAGTTTCGCTTGTCTGCGGAATGCTGAATGAAGTAGCAAAAGAAAGTATCTATACCCAATCTGGAATAGAAAAAATAGATTGGGAAAGCATTTTTACCGTTATTTGGGATGGTATCAAAAGCTAAACTGTTTTTCTGAATCGTAAAAATATCATTTATGTTATCAATAAATGATATTTTTTTAAATTTAAAATGAATAAAAATTCACTAATAATAAGCAAAAAAATGAAAACAGTATTAATAACAGGAACATCATCAGGGATTGGCAAAGCCGCAGTAAAGTATTTTTCAGAACAAGGTTGGCAAGTAGCAGCCACTATGCGTACACCACAAAAAGAACATGAATTAGGCTTACTGCCCAATGTAAAACTCTATCCTTTGGATGTTACAGACGATGAAAGTATTCAATCAGCCATTCAAGCAAGTATCAAAGACTTTGGAGGAATTGATGTAGTGGTGAATAATGCTGGCTACGGTGCAGTTGGCATTTTTGAAAAAGCCACAAAAGAACAAATTCAAAAGCAATTTGAAACCAATGTTTTTGGCGTAATGAATGTTACCAGACAAATTCTTCCTTATTTCAGAGAAAAAAATGCAGGGACAATTATTAATGTAACCTCAATGGGCGGACGCATTACTTTTCCCATTTATAGTGTCTATCATGGTACGAAATGGGCTGTGGAAGGCTGGGCAGAAGCTTTGCAATTTGAATTAAGACCATTCAATATAAAGATTAAAAACGTAGAACCGGGTGCTATTAAGACTGATTTTTATGAGCGTTCAATGGATTTATTTAAGAAAGAGGGTTTGAATACATACAACGAGTATGAACAAATCGTTTATCAAAATAGTCAAAAAGCTGGGGAGACAGCACCTTTACCCATCGTAGTAGCAAAGACAATTTTCAAAGCTGCTACTGATAACAGCAATAAATTACGTTATCCTTCTTCTCCGCAATCGGCGATGCTTTTATTTTTAAGATGGCTTTTACCTTTGAAAACATTCATGGCAATTGTTAGGTCTGTAGTGGAGAAGGGATTTAAAAAGTAATTGAATTTTTTGTCATACTGAACGAAGTAAGAGCAGTTAAGTAAATACTAAATGTTAGCAAAGAAGGATAAATGAGTTTTGTGAAGACTGAGAAAGATAAAAAAGTGGTCAATTAATAGAACTGACCACTTTTTTATTTGCATGAAAATAGAGATTTATATTATTCTTCCTCCGCCGCAAAAGCCCCATTTTGGCTGATGCTTGTTCCGAAGAAAAGAGCATTTAAAAATAATTTGTTTGTACCAAACCAAGTACCTCTGAAATTTGGATTATCAGAAAATAAAACTACCCTTCCGTTGCCTTCATAAGCGATATTGATGGCGGAAGAATTGGCAATTCTTTTTAATGATTCTGGATGAACATAACCACAAATTCTTGGATTGGCAGTATAAACCAATACCGAATTGGCAGCACCAATACTTCTTTCTAAAATCGTATTGTTGTTGCGATAAATTGGCATTTTTTTGCTGGTAAAACCAAAACCTATTGGGTGACTAAGGTCTAATTCTGCTTCGAAAATTGCTCCGCCAGTTTGTTTTGCTCCCTCCAAGTTTTGTATGTCTTCAAAATTGATACGTGCTTTGGTTCTACTGGTATCTTGTTTGATTTCTCTGAGCTTCTCCTTCACAATTCCTTGCTTAATAGCCCATTCCGAAGCCGTTTTTTGCGTAATTAATGTCCCTCCATTGGCTACCCAAGTTTTAATTTTATCAACCGAAGCTTTGTCTAAACTTGCATAATTTCCACCTGCCAATACGATAGTATTATAACGATTGAGGTTGAGTCTTGGAAAATTATATACTTCTACTTTCGTGATTGGCATTCCTACTTTTGTATCTAATAAATGCCAAATTTCACCAACTTCTGAGGATACCACACCGCCACCTGTTAGAATCATTGCTTGAGGTTTTTTGACGGTTTGAAAAGCATTACTTCCCAAATCAATGCCCGAAGTACTAAAACCAGTATTGATACTTTCGACAATAACGCCCGTATTCTGACTAATTTTAATAAGTGTTTGGTACAAAGCCTCGGCATCTTGTGCTTGTTTTTGCACTGGAATCAAGAGCGTTCCGTAGCTGTATGTTTTTCCGCCAATGCTAAAAGATTTAAAAGCGGTTTTAACAATCAATTGATTTTCTAAAAGTTGATAGAGTGCTTTTGGAGCATAAAAATCTGTCCATTCTATCAAATAAGCATAATTACTTTTGGTCGGCAAAGTCGGATTCAATACCAAATCTTTAGCGGTGATTTTATCGCCTTTGGTTATTTCTCGTTTCAGTTCTGTGTGCGGTAAATTATAAGCCAAAGCCAAATTCCAAGCCGAAGCATCATAAAAAAGGCTATCTGCAAAAGTAGTAGGGCGGTCGAAAATAGAACGAATCATCAAGTACTGTGGCTGTGCCGTAGGAATCACAATGGCTTTTCCTTTCTTGAATACTTGTCCGTTTTCGGAAATATCACTCTGAATATGATAAAAATCTATATGATGTTGGAGCAACATATCCCAGAAAGCACGGTTTCTACTTTGGTCGCTGGCATCGCCAATCAAATACTCTTTTGTGAGGGAGTTTTTCCCTTGTGCAATGGTTTCCGAATAAAAATTACGTTGATGTTTCAGTAAATTTTCTTTTTCAGCCAAAGAAGCACGAATGGTTGCCAATACATTTACAAATTGATTGCGAATGGTAAAGCCAAAAGTTAAATCTCCATGCTGAGATTCCTGTACGTGTCCACGAGAACTGGCTTGTTCAAAAAGCAAACCTAATCCGCCTTGCATATCTGGATAACTTGAACCATAACCGGGGTACAAATTATCAAAAGACTCTTTGGTATAATACAGCGAGCCGATTTCGTTCATGGCTTTTTCAAAATGTTTAGCAAAGCTTGTATTCAAGGTTTTATAAACATACTTGGGTACTAATGGATTTTCAGCATTTTCTTTCGTAGGTTCAAAGAAATGCGTGGCATTTGTTCCCATTTCGTGGAAATCCGTCACCACATTAGGCAACCATTGATGATAAAATGCCAAACGATTTCTACTTTCTACGTGTACCGCCAAGTACCAGTCACGATTCAAATCAAACCAATAATGATTGGTTCTTCCACCTGGAAAAACTTCATTATGTTCACGGTCGTTAGGGTCGGCAACCATCGGATTTCCTTTGTGCATATTTGCCCAATGCGTATGTCTGTCTCTACCATCTGGATTGATAACAGGTTCCATCAGAATCACAGCATCGTTCAACCAAGCCAAAGCCTCTGGGTCTTCGCTGGCAGTAAGATAATAAGCCGAAAGGAGAGAAGCCTCGCCACCCGAAGGTTCGTTACCATGCACATTATAACCCAACCAAACGATTAAAGGTGTTTTTGAAAGGTCGGGCATGGGTTTAGAAGGGTCGGTAAGTGCCAAATGGTTTTGTCTGATTTCTTCTAAGCGAGTAATATTTTTAGGATTAGAGAAAGCAACGATAATTTGTTCACGGTGTTCGTAAGTTTCGCCGATGCGTTGCACCGTCACACGGTCTGAAAGACGGTCTAATTCTTTCATGTACTCCACAATTTTATCCCAACGAGTATGATGCGAGCCGATAGGATAACCTAAAAATTGTTCGGGAGAAGGAATGGCAGGATTGAGTTTTTTGGCAGGAAGAAAATAATCGTTTTGAGCAAAAGAAAAGTGGAAAATGCCTAAAAATAGGCACAATAAAATGTTTTTCATGGAATTTAGTTTTGTTGTTATGAATTTGATAAGTAAAGATAAACTTTTTGGCGAATAACACACAAAACAGAGAGAGGAGAAATAAGGAGAATATTGGCTTGAAATGCTAATGGGTAAAGTGAAGTTACCCATTACGATAATGATTTCCGAAAATACAATTACTTATTTTCAGTAAGTTTTTGTTTAATATTTATTACAAAATCAATACTGACACTGGCAAAATCAGCAATTTCATTAATAGTATGAGTACTTTTGGTAAGTAACTTTTCAATCATCTTTTTTTTAGCGTTGATGACAAGATAATCATTCTCGGCATCAATATATTTATCCATGTTCTGAATCATATCTTTTTTATCAATATTTACTTTTCCATAAAACAAATACTTCCACCCACCCAATCAAAATCTTTATTGAAGCGTACTCCAATCATTTCACCTCTTGAAAGTCTGGCTAAGTTGGTTAATAGCATTGGTCTTGCTTCGTCTTTTTGCCAGATATACAACATTCTGATTTCCGCTTTTACTTGCGTTCCATCAGTTGTTTGTATTACTGGTTGGTATTGTACTTTTTTCTGTAAAATATAATTTTCTGGGTCAGGAATCGACGTTAAATCGCTTTTATCAATATTAATTTTTACGCCTGTTCCTGCAAATGAAAACAAAGGTTTAAGTACATAATCCGATAAATTTTCCGGAAAATTGCCTTGATAATCACTTAAAAACTGACAAGCTGGAATATAAGGATTTTTCAAAAAAGGCATCGTGTATTTACTGATTCTGAAAAACCAATTGGGGTGACCAATCCACTCTACTTCTACATCGTCTGTTAAATTGAAATCAGTTTTTAAATCAGGAAAATTAGTTAAATCGTCAAATATCAGACGATTATAAATGCGATGGATAGGCGTTTTTACACCTTCGTTCATATAAAAAAGCTTTTTGCCTTCTTTGATAATTTGGGTAAGACAAACCGCTTTTACGCCAATCAAGTTTTCGGTTACTTCAAAATCAACTTTGGTTTTTTGTTTTTCTGGATATATTTCTAACAGAATTACATTTTCAGTTTTTTCATCGCCCACAATTAGTTTACGAAATGCTTCAATGTAAGATTTTCTATCAAAATCATTAAACATAAAATCGTAATTGTCAGGAATAGCGTAATGTTTTTGAAAGGTTTCTGAAAGTAAATATTGAAAACCAAAAAGCGAAGGAAAGCCTTGTAATTCAATTAATTGAGGTACGAATTCTCCTTCTTCATCTTGACAAACAGCAAAATCTATCGCCAAAAAAGAAGTATGTTCATTTTCATTCGGCACGTTTTGATGTGCTGGAATTGCTTTTTCAGTTTTTGCTTTGAAATCATCTTGTGCAATAACATCAATGATACTCTCGCAAGTAAGTATCAGTTTCTCTTTGAATGCTTTTGGTACAAAAATAGGCGTTTCAGCGACTCTAAATTCTATTGAACCCTGAGTCGCTCTGTTTAAATCTGCCAAAAATACCTGATACTTTTCTTGAGAAAAAGATTGGTTAAAGGAGGTTCTAAGGTCTTTTTGCATAAAAAGAGTGGGTTTATTCAATCAATTTTTAATGTAAAACAAAATAAATAAGATGGTGCAAGCTATTGGTTTCAGCTTTCGGATGTCGGATTTCGGTCTTACTAATCAATTTTTTTTAGAAGTATTTTACCATATTTCCGAAATCAGAAATCACAAATCCGCAATAGAAAGTGCTTGTTGACTGATGGTAGAATAGGCTTTTTCAAGAAATGTTGGAATGATGATAGATTCCGTCAACATAATTTTGTCGGGGTCATCAAGCTTTGTAATCATATCGTTATACTTCTCAATTCCATGTGTTTTAATTACAGCTTTCCGTTTTTCTTCCGACAGCAATAATTTCAACATCCCTTGTGCATCTGCTTCTGGATGAAATTGCGTACCAAATACTTCTTTTGAAAAACGAATTGCCATAATGGCACGCTCTAAATTTACGTGTGGACGTTCTTTTTCCATGCGTAAAATCTGTACGCCTAATTCTTTGATAATTTTTAAATTAGGACTTACTAATTGATAATCACGAGAATCAACGACAAAAAATGGGTCTGGCAAACCTTCAAATAAGAGTTCTTTGTTAGTCGTGTCAATTGGATGGACTGGAAAAACGCCAAATGAAGTACTTCTTCGTTTGGTTACTTTCCCGATTTCTAAATGACGAGCCACTAATTGAAAGGAATGACAAATCAAAAACAAGAATTTAGGCGTGCTTTCTCCACTTGTTACTTCCGCTGATTTATTATGTTCAAAAATAGAATCAATCAAAGCAAAATAGGGTTTTTCCCAAGCTTCATCTGAGGGAAGTGGACTTCCCGGCCCGCCCGAAGAAATATAAATATCGTGTTCCAAACTTGGAATTTCTGTATTGGCACGAACATTATAAACCTGTGTAATTACCTCAATTTGTTGCTTATCTTGAAATTCTTTAATCAAATTAATGATACAACGCATGCCTTCGCCAGCTACGTTGTCGTACATATCTAATACTGCTATTTTTAGAGGCTTTACAGCCGAAATATTTTGCATTTTACAATTGTTGATGTGAAATGGTAATAAAAAAATAATGATTAATTCATCATAAAATTGCTGCAATTTACTAAAAATAGCCTTAAAATCAATTTGTTATGATTAGAGAGAGCTTTTGCCGTGAAACTTAAATGCCAAATTTTGTTTCTTGTACGATAAAATCAACTACGCTTTTTAAGTCATTTGTTTTTTCAAAAACAGCCAATTGTCTGTCGGCACCAGTACCATTTTTTAAGATTTCATTGATGTAAGCTACTTCATTTCGGCTTCCCAATTCGTCTAAAACATCATCTACAAAATCCAATAATTCACCACATAAATCGCTGTAAGGTACTTCTTCTTGTTTCCCAAAATCAATTAGTTTTCCAGAAATTCCATACCTTGCTGCACGCCATTTATTTTCGTTGATAAGTACTTTTCTGTATGGTCTGAAATTGAGATTTTGCTTCATCAGTTTATGAATCTTCGCTACCAAAGCTTGCATCAATGCCGCTAAACAGATAGTTTCATCAACACGCATCGGAATATCACAAATTCTAAATTCGATAGTGTCGTAATAAGGATGCAAACGAATATCCCACCAGATTTTTTTACCGCTGTCGATACATTTGGTTTTTACCAACAAAGCGATGTACTCGTCGTACTCGTTGGCAGAAGCAAAAAATTCTGGAATACCAGTTCTTGGAAATTTGTCGAATACTTTTGAGCGATAAGATTTAAAACCCGTATTTCTTCCGCACCAAAAAGGCGAATTGGTAGAAAGTGCATAAATATGAGGCAAAAAGTAACGAACAGCATTCAAGATTTGGATGCCTTCATTTCTGCTTTGAATTCCCACGTGAACGTGCAAGCCAAAAATCAAATTCCCACGGGCTACATCACGCATTTCTTCAATCAAAGAATCATAATGTGGACTTGGGGTAATCAGTTGGTCTTGCCAATCTGAAAATGGATGTGTGCCTGCTGCCGCTACTTGTAAATTATTTTGGTCGGCAAGCTCAATAATATGTCTTCTGAGTTCCGTTACTTCTGCTCTTGCTTCTTGAATATTATGGCAAATGTTTGTGCCAACTTCTACAACAGCTTGGTGCATTTCCGCTTTTACTCTTTCTTGTAAAGTAATGCGTCCGCCGTCCACAATTTTACTCATGTGCGAACGAAGTTCACGAGTAATTGGGTCGATAGTTTGAAATTCTTCTTCGATTCCGAGTGTAAATAAAGGCATAATTTAGAGGGGTTTATGAGCGATTAGTAGTAATGAATGCAAGTGATAATGCAGAATTATGAATTATAAATTATGAGTTATGTTTTTTATTTTCAATAACTTATAATATATTTTGATCAAAAATAATTTTGCACGATTACTTAATTTACAATACGTTTATTTTTTGCAAACAATTGGTAATTAGAAACATATATTTCTAATCACCAATCATTATCGACTAATCACTGTTTATTTTTTACTTTCATAAATCGCCGTTCTTGGGCTTCCCGCAATCGACGAGGTAAGGAATGTTCCCCAAGTAAGGTTGTCTTTACCGGGTTTATGTTTTTTTGCTCGGTCGATGGCTACTTTGGCTGCGGTTTCTACTACCCATTCAAAGTTTTCTTGACCGACCGAATTAATATCTGCATCAGGAGCAGGATTACAGAAATCAATCGCATAAGGAATACCATCTTTTACCGCAAATTCAACGGTATTAAAATCGTAGCCCAAAGCTTTGTTCAAGCGAAGTACATAATCTTTTACAGTTGCCAATAATTTTTTAGCCGCTGGCCCTGTTGGCATTTCTGCATGATAGCGTAAATGATGCGGATTTCGTGGCTCGTAAGGCATAATTCTTACTTCTTTACCACCAATGCAATAGCAACGGAAGTAATCAGTAAAAGTAATTTCTTCTTGCAAAAGCATTACTAATTGGTCGGTTTCGTCATAAGCAGAAAACAATTCATCTGGATTTCTCACTTTATAAACACTCTTCCAGCCGCCGCCTGCGTGTGGTTTCATATAAGCAGGAAAACCGATATAATCGAAAATATCGCCCCAAGGTAATGGGAATTTTAAATTACGAAATGAAGTTTCCGAAGTATCAGTCGGGCGTTCTTTTGAAGGCAACAAGGCAGTTTTGGGTACTGGCACGCCAACACTCAAGGCTAAAGCATTATTGAAGAATTTTTCATCAGCCGACCACCAAAAAGGATTATTGATTACCGCTGTACCAGCCATAGCCGTATTCTTGAGCATCGCTCTATAAAAAGGCACATCTTGCGAAATTCTGTCGATAATAACATCATAACCACTCGATTCGCCTTGTATTACTTTCTCTACAATCATGCGTTCTGCGGTGATACCAGCAGGAGCAATTTGATTTACTCTTTCTACAAATGCTTCTGGAAATGAAGATTCCATTCCGTGTAGGATACCAATTTTTTTCATGTCTGACCTATTCGTTTAGATTAATTGATGATATGTACTAAGTAATGAATACAATTTAATAAATATTTGGTTGTTGGTTGATTGAAGTACTAATCACCAATCAGTTTTTACTAATTATTACTTATGTTTAAATTCTGTTCAAATATTCTGGAAACATTTCTCGCCAAATATCCCAGTCGTGTGTGCCATGCCAACGCACATCTAACCAATGATTGATTTTCTTTTCTGCTAAAATTTTTGATAGTCTTTCAGTTTCTGGCTTGCAGAAATCTGCATTACAAGTACCCAAAGCAATATTCATTTGCCATAAATGAGGGTCGTTGGCATTGGGTAAATAATCGGGTGGATTGTTGAAATAAACTCTGTCGTCGTAATATCCACTCATAAATGTCCGAATATCAAAAGCCGAACCCATCGTAAATAAATGTGATACTTTATCAGGATGTCTAAAGGCAAAGTTAGCAGCATGAAATCCTCCAAAACTACAACCCGCTACGGCTACTTTTGTTGTGTTGCATTCTCGCATAATGGCAGGAATCAACTCATCATTTAAGTATTGGTCGTAATAAATATGATTCTGGATTCGCTCAGAAGGCGGAAGGTGCGAAGCATACCAAGAATGTTGGTCGATACTATCGGGACAATAAATTTTTACTTTGCCTCCTTCTATGTGACCACGAGCAGATTCTATCAATCGGTAATCTTTGGCTTCATAATAACGCCTCATTGTGGTCGGAAAAACGACTACTGGATAGCCCCAATTCCCAAAAATCAACATTTCATTATCTGCTCCGAGATGATGAGAGTAATACTTGATATAACGTTCTTGCATAGCTTGAGAGTGTTTTGAAATATTACAACGCCTATAAATTACTGAAAAAAACAATGAATAAAATACGAACTATCAACCCTCTCTATGCCTAAACTCGTTGCTGATTACTAAATTATATATCTAAAATAGAAACTGTTTTTAACTTTCAAAACAAAAGTTTAGAATTAATTCTCTGTGAAATATTTCACATTTTGTTTACTTTCGGGAATAATCCTAAAATTGATAATTTGCCAATGCCCATCACTCACCCCGAACATTCTGCCGAAATCATTCAAATTGAGTACAATTTCCATTCTCATTATTTACAGAGAACTGTTCAGCTTACTTTGATATATCCAAAAAAAAATAATTCTCCTCTCAATCTAATTATTTTTAATGATGGGCAAGATTTTGGAGCATTAGCCATGAAATCTACTATTCAGCGATTGTTGAGTAATCACCAAATTCAACCCTTGCTTTGTGTAGGAATTCATGCTAATCATGAAAGACTACAAGAATATGGTACGGCTTCGCAAGTAGATTATAAGAAAAGAGGAGCAAAAGCTCAACAACATACCGACTTCGTTTTGCGTGAATTATTACCTTATTTAGAAAAAGTGTTTATTCTCAAACAAGAAAATAGAGTAATGGCAGGTTTTTCTTTAGGTGGGCTTTCGGCAATGGATATTGTGTGGAATCATCCCGGTACTTTCTCGAAAGTAGGCGTATTTTCTGGGGCTTTGTGGTGGCGTCAGAAGTCGGAAGAAGAAGGTTATACCGACGAAAATGATAGAATTATTCACAATATCGTAAAAGCGGGCAAACATCAGCCCAATCAACAATTTTGGTTTCAGGCTGGCACAAACGACGAGACTTCGGATAGAAACAATAATGGAATCATTGATGCCATTGACGATACTTTAGACCTCATTAAGCTATTAGAAAAACACGGATACCAATTCCACAAAGACATCGTGTATCGAGAAGTAGAAGGAGGGGAACATAACCCAAAAACATGGAGTTTGGTAATGCCAGAATTTCTAATTTGGGCAATTGGAAGGTGATTTTTGCTTTCGGACTTCGGCTATCAGCAGTTTTTATCTAAAGCTGATGACCGAAATCCGAAATCCGACTTCCTCAAATCCCAAATGCTCTCACAAATCCTCAAGATTATAATTCGTAATTACTCTCTTGATTCTTGCAATGTATTGGTCTTTGGGCAGTGTTGAATAGCCCAAATCCAAAAGCTTTTCTACGAACTTCTCAATTGCCAAACTTTTGTCCATTCCTTGATTAATGTTTTCCTGAAAAGCCTTCACAGCTGGTGAATAATCGTTTCTCCATTTCCCCGTTTTGTGCATGAGTAACTCTTCCATAAAAAAGTCAAAACATTCTTCTCTTGAGTTAAACTTTTTGTACCAATTGCCCACTTCACCGGGATAGGCTTGTTTGGTATATTGGTAAGCCTGTGCATGATCTTTGGACCAATCTTTCAAACCAAAAAAATTGTTGGCATTATTTGCCAATTCACTCTTGCCATAACCGCTTTCTAACGCCGCCATCGCTATTACCACACTGGTAGGAAGATTATTTTTCTTACAACGTTCTACTATGTAGGGAGTTATTTGGCTAATGAATATCTGAGCGTCCGAAACTTTGGCCTTAGCGGTGGCTTTTACTTTTGCTTTAGGCGTTATTAGTTTCGCAACTACCATTATTACGCCTTTTATTTTCTTACTTTGTTTATTATCGTCTTTTTGTCCGACAAAAACGAGTTTTCTTTCGCCCACAGAGGGGAATTTGAGCTTAATATTTGCCTTATTATTGACCACTTTAGCCGTTCCCAGTACATTTCCTTCTGAAAGAATCATCACTTGATTGATTTTCTCAAAAGTTTCAAACCGAAATTGTGCTGTATCATTTAAGGCTACAACATCTTTAAAATCTACGCTAAAATCATTGTTTTCATAAGAATACTTTACTACCGAATTTCGGCTACAACTTGCTAATAGGAATACAAAAGCGACAATTAGGCAGTAAAAAGGATTAAATCTTTTAAGCATTTCGAAAGGATTGTTTAGTGTTTGGATGTAAGTTAAGTATCAATTTATTCTTAATAAAACACATTTCAAACGTTATGAGGGTTTTTATATTTTATACTGTCTTTAAAACAAATTAAGACTTTTTAAGATTGTCTTATCGTATTGCTAAAGGCTTTTTCTTTTATCTTGCGTAATATAAACTCAATGAATTAACCTCATACTCTTTTAAATTACCATAATGAACAAATCAATTAAGAACCTCTTTACATTTTTTTGCTTTTTTATTTTCTCTTCTTCTTTATCTTGGGCGACAAGTATCAAAGGCACTGTAAAAAACACCAAAAACGAAGTACTTTCTTTTGCTTCTATTATCATCAAAGAGTCGGGTAAGGGAACAATGGCAAATGAAGATGGCAAATACGAGCTTTCTTTAGAAGCTGGCACTTATACTTTGGTCTTTCAGTACTTGGGTCATAAAACATTAGAGAAAAAAGTACAAGTAGGAGCGGAGTCGATTACGTTTGATGCCATCTTGGAAGAACAATCTATCAATTTAAAAGAAGTAGAATTCACTGCTAAGAATGAAGACCCTGCTTATTCTATCATGAGGAAAGCCATTTCTATGGCAAGATTCAAAATTTTAGAAATTAATGAGTTTTCGGCTCGCACTTATGTAAAAGGTACTGGACAAGTGAGCGAAGTGTCGGGTTTAATGAAGGCTTTGGCTGGAAAAAAAATAGAAAAAGAATCAGGATTGAAAATTGGACAAGTATATGTTTTAGAATCAATCAATGATGTGGTCTTTAAACAACCTTCATCGGTAAAAGAGAAAGTAATTTCTACCAGAAACAACTTACCCAAACAATTACAGAGCCAAGGAGCAAACTTTATTCCTTTTTCAAGAACTAATTTTTATCAACCAAAACCTTTTGGCGATATGGTTTCTCCACTTTCGCCAGTAGCATTGGCGTATTATAAATTCAAATATGAGGGTTTCTTTACTGAAAACGGACAAACGGTTAATAAAATCAGGGTTACGCCAAAATCAAGAGGGGAAAATGTGTTTGAAGGTATCATTAACATCATCGAAGATTCTTGGTATATCCATAGTATAGACCTTCGATTTGGTGATGATAATACTTCTAATGTCGTAAAGATGATTTATGCACCCAATAAAGAAATCTGGTTGCCTGTAAGTTATACTTTCCGTTCAGATTTTGATGCTTTTGGTTTCAAAGGTTTCTTTAATTATGTTACAAACGTCAGAAATTACTCCGTTGCTCTTAATGAGAAGTATCATCAAAGACCTGTGGTAATTGATGAGAAAATTGATAAAGCCGAAGCTAAGGATTTGAAAGGACAAAAGATAAATACAAAATCGGCATTGGCTCAAAAGCAAATAACTCGTAAGCAATTGAGCAAGTTTTTGAAAGAAGCAGAAAAAGAAGATAAAAAAGAGCGTAAACAAAAAGGGGAAGATGTTGATTTAGTGCGTTCTTATAGCATAGAAATAGATAGTTTGCACGATAAAAAGAATACTGAGTTCTGGAATCAGGAAAGACAAGTGCCACTAACGACCTTAGAAATCAAGGGTTATGCACAAGCCGACAGCATTGCTAAAACCAATGAAGAAAACTATAAAAAAGATTCCATCAAGAATTTGCCAGTTTTCAAATTTGGACATCTTTTGATGGGGCATACATACAATTATGGCAAAAGAGATAAGCTTTTTAGCTTCTATCCACGTTCGTTTACCTATTCTTCTCCACTCAATCAAATTTATTTGAATACCGTTGATGGCTACGGTACGCAGGCTTCTTTCAAATATGAAACCCGTGAGAAATTAGTAAAAAGAACTTCTCTTTTTGCGGATGTAAAATATGCTTTTGGTAGAAAGGCTTTTAACTGGGACTTGGGATATTACCATTTAAAAAATCAACAATCTTTCGAGGTAAAAATGGGAAGATTAACACATCAATTTAATGATGAAAACCCTATTTCTGATTTTGTAAATACACTTTATACTACGCTCGGTGAGATAAATTACTTAAAAATCTATCAAAAAGACTTCGTTAAGTTTGAATACAGAAATCGTTTTTCTGAAAAAATTACCGCAAGATTGAATGTTGAGTATGCCGAAAGAATACAATTAGAAAACGCTCCTAATTTCAAGTCATGGATTGATGTAAAAGACAAAACTTTTAGTTCAAATCAACCTAAAAATCTTGAATTAGCCAATACAAGTTTTGATAAACATCAAACATTCTTGGCAGAGGGGGAAATCATTTGGCGACCTTTTGCTAAAAAGCGTAAATTCAATGATAGAGAATATACTGTTAATCAAGGAAACCCTTCTTTAAAACTAAAATCTACGAATGGATTATTGTCTGAAAGTAGTTTTTCTCGTTTGCAAGGCTCTTACGAACAGTTTTTTGATTTAGAAAGACTGGGCAATTTACACGTTTTGGCTAACTATGGAGGTTTCTTGCAAAAACCTGATTACTTTATTGATTACAAACATTTTAATGGAAACCTCACCATTCTTCGTTCTTTCAGATTTGATGCTTTCCGCAACTTAGATTATTATTGGCACAGTACCACCAGCAATTACGTAGAAGTTTTTGCCCAACACGATTTCAACAAATTGTTATTAACGCAAATCACGCCATTGAGAATTTATGGCTTAAAGGAATCTGTCTTTGCCAATTATCTAAAAATACCTAACCAACAGTTTAATTATGTAGAAGTTGGCTATGGACTTGCGGGCATTGGTAAACTTTTTGGACTGGAAGTAGTCGGCAACTTTGTCAATGGTAAATACGACGCTACCGTTTTGAGGATTAAGTTTAATAGATAGTTATAAGCCTTGAGCTTTGAGCAGTGAGTTTAGAGTTTTTAGCTATGAGCCATGAGTTATGAGCGATGAGTCTTGAGCTAATATTTTAAATATTGATTCAAGATTCATTGCTCATTTTTCTAAATTTTAATCTTAGAATTCAATAAGCAAATATCTCAACTCAAAGCTCTTTGCTCACAACTCAAGGCTTAACTCTCAAGGCTCATAGCTCATAACTTAAAGCTATTTACTTTCCTGCTGAGATTAAATTAGCAAATAAGCGGTACGCACCCGAAACTCCTGCGGGTAATTGTCTGAAAAAGGCATATCCAGTAAAGATATAGTTGCCTTTTCCGTGCTTTGCATAAAGTAAACCACCATTTGCTGGGGCTTCGTTAGGGTCATTAGACGAAAGAATAGCCTCATACTTAGCGTCCCAATCATTTGAGAAGTACAAACCTCTTTCTTGTATCCATCCTTCAAAATCTTTGGCAGTAATTTTATTAGGTGTGTTCAATAAAATACTTTCTGGTTTCAAGAAACGAACTTCTGCCTCCTCAACAGTGACTCTATCTCTTGATAATTTGAAAGGATATGGCCCAATTCCTGTTTCTAATTTCTGTAAATTACTATTTACCTGATACTGAACTACCATATTACCACCATTTTCTACATATTCTATCAGCTTTTTCTGGTAATAGGTCAGGCGTTCTTCTGTATTATATGCACGAACACCCACTACGATAGCATCAAATTTAGATAAGTCTTCATTAAGTTCTTTTTCTGTAAGAACGGTAACCGAATAGCCAATCTGACGCAAAGCCATTGGTACATCATCGCCTGCTCCTACAATATAACCGATGTTTTTACCTTTCGTTTTGATGTCTAATTTTACCACTTTAGCCTCTGCTGTTGGGAAAAGTGTCTGTGGCGGAATGTGGTCGTAAGCTACGGTTAAAATTCCTCTGTCATAAGTTCCGTTAGCAGTCTTTACAATCGCCTTAACAGTACCTTCTGGCGTTGCAGAAGAAGGTGTTACTTTAAAAACTACCTTTAGTTCTTGGTATTTATTATCTAATTTAAAATCAATACTACTTGGGTTCGACTTCCAGCCTGTTGGTAATGCCAAACTTACTGTTCCTGATGTCTTACTTTTGCCTGATTTTAAAGTAACTTCTACTTCTTTGGCTTGGTCGTTGGCAAATACATACACTTTGTCTGAAATGTTTGCGGTTACTTCTGGTCTAATCTCAAAAGTACGATACAATTCTCCACGAGTTTCATCTGTATATTTATAAATTACAGGAGAGGTAAAAGTAAAAGGATAATTATCAATCAAGAAAGTAAACTCTGCTTGTAAATCTGCTGGTTTCTCAGGAATACCAATCAATGTTTGTTCATCAACTCGGTACATTCCTTTACCCATTTTCTTTTCTGCTAACCAAAAAGGCTGTGTGAGGGCTTGATTTTTAGGAATTTCTACTGAAAAGTTGATTCTCTGTAATTCATTATTGCCTAATGCTACTTTAAAAGTACTGTCTTTGCCCAAACCGACCAATTTGATTTTCTCTAAACTAATATTGAAATCTGAACGCTTAACAGCCGTAGCCAAAATGTTAATTTTCTCACCTGCGGAGGCTGAATATTCATTAGGATTTGCCTCAAAGTACAAACCCGAACAAGCTATGATTAAGTTTTCTAATTCTTTTTTCTTCTGAACTTTCCAATATTCATCTTCAAGTTTATCAACACTTTGATAAGCTTTGATTAATGAAGGCACAATAGTAGATGGGTTTTCTGGATTATAGTTTTTAATCGCTTCATTAATCCAATTTTCTACTTCTTTGCCTCCTTTTAGTCTGTTCCATGTAAGGTCTATGCCATCAAATACATCTTTGGCTGCCAAATCTCCTGCTTTGTGTACAAAATACTCAGGTCTTAATCCACGAGTACGAGGCACACCAAAACCTTGTGACTTATGTTGTGAACGACTTTCCGCTGCTATCTCAGAATATGCCTTTCCGAGTAAAGGATTGTAGCCGCCTATCTCAACTTGTATAAATGTGCCTTCCGTAGGTTTCTGTGATACCGCCCCAAAGTTGAAAGTATTCCAAACAACTCTTTTGGCTTGCCACGGTTTTACATATTTTAGTTGCTCAGGAAACTTGCTTGGGTCGCCCGAAAGCTTAAAGGCTTCTTCAGCTAAGGCTGCCGAGGCAGAATGGTTGCCGTGTCCTGCACGAGCGTCTGGTGGGAAACGACAAATAATCACATCTGGACGAAGATTTCTGATTCTCCAAACAACATCTGCCAAAACAGCTTCTTTTCCCCAGATTTGTAAAGTTTCATCTGTGTTTTTAGAAAAACCAAAGTCATTAGCACGGGTAAAAAACTGCTCTGCACCGTCGATATTTCTGGCGGCAAGTAATTCTTGGGTACGAATTACGCCTAATAAGTCTCCTAATTCCGAACCAATAAGGTTTTGTCCGCCATCACCTCTGGTAATAGACAAATAAGCCGTTCTTACTTTGCGTTCTTTTGCCAACCACGAAAGCATAACCGTATTTTCGTCGTCGGGATGTGCCGCTATGTACATAGCAGTACCTACTACGTTAAGTTTTTTGAGGTTTAGCAATACTTCACCAGCAGGCATTGGTTTAATTACTTGTGCTTGGGTGCTGAACAAGGAAAAAACTGTAAAAATAAATAGACAAAAAGATTTGCTTGAATGCTTATACATCGTTTAAAAATTATGGTACAAAGTGAAATTACTCGAAAGTTTTTGATTCTTTTAGAATAGGAAAGTAACAAGTTTTAATAAATTGATAAAATAATTTCGCTGAATAGCTTCAATTGAGCTAATTATGATGATTTTTGGCTATTTTAGTTTGGCATCAAATCTCCCATCTTTTATAATGATTGAATCGCTTTCTGAAAGAGCCAAACTTGATAAATCAACAACTCTAAACAATGTACCATTAAACTCCCCTGACATTGTACGTTTTACGCTGTCTAATGTAGTGATACGAACATTAAAATCAGGACGAGTTTTGTGCGGAAGATATTGTTTGGGTTGTTGCCCCTGTCCTTCAAAAGTGTAAAAAGCCGATACTTTATCTTTATTCACAGAACGATACGTTTTAGCCGTTAATAATTCGTCAACAGCAATGTCAATACTTTCTGAAGTATTCCATGAGCCGTTTTTATAAAGTACCTTATCGGCATTAATCAAGAAGTTTTTATTAGGGAAATAATATACTTGTAGGTTTTCTCTGCAACCGCCTGCAAAAGGAAAACAAACTTGTCCGTAATTTATCCATACTTTTTCGTTCAATAAAAAACCAAAAGTATGTTCACCAGTCTGTGTTTTGTTGGGTAATACCAAGCTTATGTCGCTATCGTCTTTTGTACAAGCCACATTGAGTACTATCAATAAGATAAATAATAAATAGTTTTTGAGGTTAATGTTCATAGTTTTGTGGAAATGTTTTTGATCTATTAATGATTTTTTAGGTAATCGTTAAAGAGTTATTTTGCAACTATATTGCTGTTAATGAGTGTGTTAAAGGTAAATTAGTTTTGTTGAGCTAATAAAATTTACCGCAAAATAAGAAATAGTATTTTCTCTTTTATCTTTAGTTAAAATTATCTATATTTGATTATACAATTTAAACATCATCTTATCACCCAAAACCTAATTTCATTTACTCTTTGGAGTAAGCAACACAAGTCGTATTTATTTCCTATAACCCAAGATTGACCTGTTTGTCTTCTGCAAGGCATTGGTCTAAAAAACACTTACAATTAATTGCCCTAAAACAATTAATCGTAAAGCAATGGTCGCTATGTCTAATACAATAATATTCATTGTTCAAACAAGTAGCTATACTTACTACACAACAATCAATTATTGTAAATCAACGAGTAATTTTTGTTAAACAATAGACAAATCTGATTCATCATTGAACAGTCTGTTGTTAAAAAGAATGTATTTGCCTGTATCAAGGTTCAATTATGCTTCAACATTGATAAAATTATGTCAATCATTAGCCTATTAATATCACGCATTGACCAAATTGACTGTATCTATCAGCAATTATGTTTTAACAATCACTAAGTCGTGTCAATCAATGAGCAATTAATGTCTAACATTGAATAAATAGTTTCTATCAATGAGTAATTATGCTACAACATTGAGCAATTCGTTAAAAGCATTGAGCAAATATTTTTATGATTTGATAAATTATCAATGAAAAATGAATAATTAAGTTGAAACATCGAGAGCCTTGTTTAAAACATTGAGTGAGTAGTTTACCTTTTTTGATACCTACATTTTATTTTTCCCCAACTACCAAACAACATGAATGCAATTCAAGAATCTAAGCTTAATATGTAC
The DNA here is from genome assembly GCF_034929435.1 of Arcicella rigui. Lineage (NCBI taxonomy): Bacteria > Pseudomonadati > Bacteroidota > Cytophagia > Cytophagales > Flectobacillaceae > Arcicella > Arcicella rigui. The sequence goes on along the minus strand of NZ_JAYFUM010000028.1, from coordinate 13,220 downwards.
CGTAGCGTACAATTGTTATGCAAAAGCAACAACAGCATTGTTGCAGACAATGTGGCATTTTCACAAGGTTTAAGCCAATTAGATGCCCTCATTACCAATATCACCAATTACCTTTCTTTAGAAATTAAGCACACGGCTGGGATTACAGAAGACAAGACTAAAGCCAAAGACAATTTGTCTGCATTAGCCGCAGATATTGCTGGATTAGTATTTGCCTATGCAGATACCATTCAGAACAAGGTGTTAAAAGATGAAGTCAAGTATTCTTACAGCGAACTAAAGCGTTTAAGGGAAGACGTTATTGTACCTACTGTTAGTAATATTTATAAGGCAGCTTTCGACAATCTTAGTGTATTAACAGACTTTGGTGTAAATGCACAACTTTTGGCACAATTAGAAGAAGCAATGGAAACTTATAATGCTGTTTTGCCCAAAGGAAAAACCACAAAGTCTGAAAAATCAAGCTTTTCTGCCAACATTTCAAACTCCATTAATGAAATAGATGATTTATTGAAAAATCGTTTGGATAAATTAGTTATCGTATTCAATAAAACGAATCCAGATTTTGTAAAAGCTTACAAAAAAGTAAGACAAATAGATGCTCCTAATACTGTTACGACCCAATTAAAAGGAAAAGTTATCAGTAGCTCAGACGGAAAGCTTATTCAAGGAGCAGAAATTAGTATTTCGGGAGAAACAACGATGAGTACGCAAAGTGATAAAGATGGACTTTTTGGTATAAAACCCCTAAAGACAGGAATTTATCAAATCAATGTTCAAGCCGCTGGCTATCAGACAAGTACAATCGTTGGATTTCAGGTAAAAATGGGTAAAATCAATAGGGTAGAAGTGCAGTTAAAAGAATAATAGATAAAATTGGTAGATGTTTATTATTAGTGATTACCTAAAAAGAAGCTAATAATCAATTATTCTTTAATGAAAGCTTGAGTCAGAATCCCCTTTTCAACAAAGAGGGGATTTTTAGTTTCTACATCTCATTTCTTGCAATAAACGAGACAAGTGGAAGGTCATACAAGGGGTAAATTAGTGTATAAATACTTGTTGTTTAATTTTCTAAAACTATAAAATCTTGTGAAAGGAAATAGAGATTGAAAGCATAAGCTTGTTGATTTAAAACAAGCCTACGGAGTTTTGACAACATTCAAAAATTATCAAAACCAAAAACCATTTTGTTTGTTACAAAAATGTAGTATTTTAGATTTATGAACGTAAAAGCCATTTCAACCAAAGGAGCATTAAAAATATATGCTGTTTCATCTGAAACAAGCTTAGAATTACCTTTAATAGAAGGAGGAATTAGTGCTGGATTTCCTTCGCCTGCCGCAGATTTTTTAGATACAGCGATAGATTTAAACAAATACCTTATCAAAAATCCTTCAACAACCTTCATTGCGTTTACGGATGGTGTATCAATGATGGATTCGGGTATAGGGCATAAAGATTTGCTAATCATAGATAAGTCTCTTGAACCAACAGATGGAAAAATAGCGGTATGTATTTTAGATGGGGAATTTGTATTGAAGCGTTTGAAAGTAAATAAAGACGGTATATGGCTAATGCCAGCCAATAAAAACTATCAACCAACCAAAATTACCGAATATAATGATTTTGAGATTTGGGGAATCGTTACTTTTTCTATACAAAAACATTAAAGAGATTATGCAAAAGCTAAATTGATTAAGTCTTAATTCAATGATTAGGTATATTGTGATGATTTAATCTTTGATGACGACTAATTTCATTCATAATTCATCATTCACAATTCATCACTCCTAAAAAGGATGTTTGCATTAGTAGATTGTAATAACTTTTATGCTTCTTGTGAGCGAGTTTTTCAGCCAAAGTTGAGAAAACAACCTATTGTTGTACTGTCGAATAATGATGGTTGTGTGATTTCGAGAAGTAATGAAGCAAAAGAAAAAGGTGTACCTATGGGAGCAGTAGCTTATCAGTACGAAGCCTTTTTTAAAAAAGAAAATATCCATGTAGTATCGTCCAATTATCCATTATATGGCGACATGAGTAATCGTGTGATGACTTTGTTAGCCGAGTTTTCACCCGATATTGAAGTTTATAGCATCGACGAAGCCTTTTTAAAGTTTGAAGGCTTTGAAGCGTATTTCAATTTACAAGAATACGGTAACAAGATACGATACCGTGTTACCAAAGGCACAGGAATTCCTATCAGCGTAGGAATAGCCCCAACCAAAGTACTCGCTAAAGTAGCGAATAGGATTGCCAAAAAATTTCCAGACAAAACAGGCAATGTTTATCTGATTGATAACGAAGAAAAGAGGATTAAGGCTTTGAAATGGCTTGCCATAGAAGACGTTTGGGGCATTGGTTATCGACTAAGCAAAACATTGAAGAAAGAAGGTATCAATACTGCGTATGATTTTACTCAACGCAATGAAGCATGGGTACAAAAGCTCATGGGAATAGTAGGTTTACGTTTATACAAAGAGTTATTAGGCATCAATTGTCTTGATTTAGAAGTAGTAGAAGACAAAAAGAATATTGCCACTACCAGAAGTTTTGATAAAAACTACACGGATTATGAATACATAAAAGAAAGAGTCATCACATTTGCCATTAGTTGTGCCGAAAAGCTACGAAAGCAACAATCATGTTGTAATGCACTCATGGTTTTTCTAAAAACCAATCGCCATAGAAAAGAATTAGAGCAGTATAGCAATAGTTATGTGATGCAATTGCCCTATCCGACCAATTCAAACATAGAAATTGCTCAATTTGCGACAAAAGCCTTAGAAAAAATCTTTAAAAAAGGTTTAGCATACAAGAAAGCAGGCGTAATAGTGATGGATTTTAGTCCATCAGCCACACAGCAGATGAACTTATTCGCCAATAGCAATCCCAAACATCAGAAATTGATGGAAGTAATCGACAAAATCAATCAAAAAACAGGGACAAACAAAATCAAATTAGCCACCCAAGACTTATCAAGAACATGGAAGATGAAACAAAAACAACTTTCCAAACGCTATACTACTGAAATAGATGATGCAATAATTGTTAGGGTGGAGGAAAAGGAATAAAAAAAGCTCTCGAAAGAGAATTCGAAAGCTTTTTTAGAAAAAGAAGATAGTACAAATTACACAATCTGTGACGCTAACCAGTCACCTACTTCTGAAGTAGAGTATGCTTTGCCACCATCTGCAATATCAACCGTAACGATGCCTTCTGCTAATGATTTATTAACGATGTCTTTGATTTCATTTGCTTCGTCCATCAATTTGAAAGCATATTCAAACATCATTGCTGCTGAAAGTACAGTTCCAAGAGGGTTAGCAATGTTTTTACCAGCCGCTTGTGGGTAACTTCCGTGGATTGGTTCGAATACAGAAGTATGTAAACCAATAGAAGCTGATGGCATTAAGCCCATAGAACCAGAGATTACAGAAGCTTCGTCCGTTAAGATGTCACCAAACATATTTTCTGTCACCATTACGTCGAAACCTTCTGGCCATTGGATGATACGCATAGCCGCAGCGTCAACGAATAAGTATTCAGTAGCTACTTCTGGATATTCTTTTTCGATTCCTTGTGCTACTTCTCTCCAAAGTCTTGAAGTTTCTAATACGTTTGCTTTGTCAACGATACAAAGTTTCTTACGACGCTTCATTGCGTACTCATAAGCCAAACGAACGATTCTTTCAACTTCTGGTTTCGTATATTCGCATACGTCCCAAGCTTTATCACGAGTTTCGTTTCTGCCTTTATCGCCGAAATAGATACCGCCAGTTAGTTCACGAATACAAACAAAGTCTGCATTTTCGATTAATTCTCTTCTTAATGGTGATTTATGTAACAAAGAAGGGAATACTAAAGTAGGACGGATATTGGCATACAATCCTAATTTCTTACGCATTGCCAACAAACCTTGCTCAGGACGAACTTTTGCAGAAGGGTCGTTATCAAAACGTGGATGACCGATTGCTCCGAACAATACGGCATCTGCTTGCATACAGATTTCGTGCGTTTCGTCTGGATAAGGATTTCCTGTTTCATCAATCGCTACTGCTCCCGTAAGTGCATGAGTAAGATTGATTTCGTGGTTATATTTTTTACCAATAGCATTGACAACTTTTAACGCTTGGTCGATTACTTCTGGGCCAATTCCGTCACCAGATAATACTGCGATGTTTAATTTCATTTATTTTTTTATTTAGACTTTTTTAGACTTTAGACACAAGATTCAAGACTTGAGGACTTTAAGACTAAAGGATTATTAGATTTTAAGATAGATTCAAGATACAAGAAGTAAGATTCAAGACTTGAGAATTCTGGACTTTAGGATTCAAGATAAAAGAATCAAGACTTAAGAATTTTAACATTTAATACTTTAGTTTTTTGTAAATTGGATAACACAGTGTGTAATCACTAAATCACAATTCACTAACTCACTCAATAGCAACTCACTAATTCTAAATCAAATTCAGCATTTTTTGAGTTGCTTTAATGGCTGATACTGTTTGGTCTGAATCTAAGCCTCTGGTTTTGAATTCTTTTCCGATATGTTCCCAAGTAATGATGGTTTCACAAAGGGCATCTGTATTTCCTCCGGGTGGAATCCTTACAGCGTAGTCACGAAGCATTGGTAGATTTACTTCTTTTTTAAGGTAAATCTTTTTCAAAGCATTCATAAAAGCATCGTACTGACCATCGCCTTGTGCGTTTTCTTCAAAAATTTGCTCTTCGATTTTTACTCTTACCGTAGCTGAAGGGCGAAGATTTTTAGAGTGCGTCAATACATAATTGATTACTTCTACTTTTTCTTCAACCGTATTACTATCAATTACATCTGAGATAATATAAGGCAAATCTTCTTGAGTAACTACTTCCTTGCGGTCGCCAAGTTCAATGATGCGTTGCGTTACTTTCTTGAGGTCTTCTTGTGATAATTTAATGCCTAATTTTTGAAGATTCTTCTCTATATTGGCTTTTCCTGAAGTTTTCCCCAAAGCGTATTTACGTTCTCTACCGAAGCGTTCTGGCATCAGGTCGTTGAAGTACAAATTGTTTTTGTTATCTCCGTCGGCATGAATACCCGCTGTTTGTGTGAAAACGTTTTCACCTACTACGGGTTTATTTACAGGAATTCTAAATCCAGAAAAAGTTTCAACCAATTTACTCACCGAATAAAGCGAGCCTTCCACCACAGAAGTCTCTACTTCAGGCATAAAGTCTTTTAAAACCGCAATAGTACTTGCCAAAGGAGCATTTCCTGCTCTTTCGCCCATACCATTTACCGTTAAATGAAGTCCTTGTACACCTGCTCTAACGGCTTCCATCACGTTGGCAATACTTAAATCATAGTCGTTATGAGCATGAAAATCAAAGTGTTGATTCGGATAACGATTTACAATTTGATAAATGTAATCATAGCTTTCGTGCGGTGTAAGTACGCCCAAAGTATCAGGTAATAATACTCTTTTGATGGGCTGAGTACTTAGAAAATCTAAAAATTGGAAAACATATTCGGGAGAATTACGCATACCATTACTCCAATCTTCTAAATAAACATTGCACTGAATGTCTTTAGAACGAGCTAAAGTAATTACTTTTGAAATTTCCGAAAAGTGTTGTTCTGGGGTTTTCTTGAGTTGGTGCGTGAGGTGATTCATCGAACCTTTTGTTAGAAGATTCATCACTTTTGCCCCTGCTTCAATCATCCAATTCACCGAAGTTTCGCCATCAACAAAGGTCAATACTTCGATTTTATCAATCAATCCGTTATCGCTTGCCCAAGAGGTAATTTTTTTTACCGCTTGAAATTCACCGTCGGATACTCTTGCAGAAGCTACTTCCAAACGATCAACTTTTACTTCTTTTAATAATAATTGAGCGATTGCTAATTTCTCAGTAGCCGAAAAAGACACTCCACTGGTTTGTTCACCATCACGGAGTGTCGTATCCATTATTTCTATGTGTCGCATATATTTGCTGTAAGCGGCAAGCTATGAGCTATGAGCTGTGAGCTATAAGCTTTGAGCTATGAGTTGTGAGCCTTTAGCTTTGAGTTTTAAACTACAATATTTTCACTTGAAGTTTATACTCAACGCACATAACTCAGAACTCAAAACTCACAGCTTATAGCTCACAGCTCATAGCTCACAGCTTAAAGCTCTTAATAAATACTTTTATTGGCAAAACCAGCTATTTCTTCCTTCATTGCTTGAAGATAGTCTATATCATCAAAGCCATTGATAAGATTATTTTTCTTATAGCCGTTGATTGCAAAACTTTCTTGTTCGCCCGTAGCAAGAATCGTAATAGTTTGTGCTGGTAAATCTACTACTAATTCAGTGGCAGGGTCTGCTTCGATGGCAGTAAAGATTTTGTCCAAAAATGCTGGACTTACTTGTACTGGAAGAATACCCACATTAATAGCATTTCCTTTGAAAATATCAGCGAAGAAGCTTGATACTACACAACGGAAGCCATAATCGTAAATCGCCCAAGCAGCGTGTTCACGGCTTGAACCACTACCGAAGTTATGTCCACCTACAAGGATTTTACCTGAATAAGTTGGGTTATTCAATACAAAATCTTGTTTCGGTGAACCGTCAGTATTATAACGCCAGTCACGGAATAAGTTATCGCCAAAGCCTTCACGTTTAGTAGCTTTTAAGAAACGTGCAGGGATAATTTGGTCTGTATCAACGTTCTCAATTGGCATTGGTACAGCAGAAGAACGAAGTATGTTAAATTTATCGTAAGCCATATTTTTGTTTTGATTATCTTAATTTTTTGTACTTAGCAATTTGTTACACAGAGTTTATCAGAGATTAAAAAGAGATTCACAGAGTTAAATGTTATCTAATAAATCTTCGGATGCCATCTTTTAATATTGTGACATTGAAATTGATTAATAAGCCGACTTTCTTTTCTGCAAATTTCATGTATGTCAATACTTGAGCTTCATGAACGGGGTGTAAAGCTTCAACACTTTTCAACTCCACAACAACTTTGTTTTCAACTAAAAAATCCATTCGATAACCATATTCAAGTATGATTTCTTTATAGTTAACTGGAACAGTTTTTTGTCGTTCAAAATATAAACCTGTTTTTGATAGTTCATAAGCTAAACATTCTTCATAGGCTGATTCTAATAAACCAGGACCTAAATGTTTATGAATCTCTATACAACATCCAATTATTTTTCCAGTAATATCATTTACCATCATAAGCTTCGAATATTATTATTAGGTATAAACTCTGTGGCTCTCTTTTTGACTCAGTGAAACTCTGTGTCATCTAAATCAGCTCTGTTACAATAACTCTCTTGGATCTGTAACAACCCCAGTAACCGCAGCCGCCGCCGCTACTAATGGACTTGCCAATAATGTACGAGAGCCTGGGCCTTGACGACCTTCAAAGTTTCTGTTTGAAGTACTTACTGCATATTTACCTGCTGGAATCTTATCGTCATTCATTGCTAAACAAGCCGAACAGCCCGGTTGACGTAATTGGAAGCCTGCTTCTGTAAGAATATCATAAATACCTTCTTCACGGATTTGTGCTTCAACAATGTGTGAACCTGGAACAATCCAAGCAGTGATATGGTCAGCTTTCTTGCGTCCTTTTACGATTGAAGCAAAGGCACGGAAATCTTCGATACGTCCGTTTGTACAACTTCCGATGAAAACATAATCTACTTTCTTGCCAAGCATACTTTCTTGCTCGCCAAAACCCATGTAGTTTAATGATTTATCATAAGTAGCTTTACCGCCTTCTACTGATTCAGCCGTTGGAATATTTTTAGAGATACCAATACCCATACCTGGGTTTGTACCATAAGTAATCATTGGCTCAATATCAGCAGCATCAAAAGTATATTCTTTATCGAATACAGCATCTGCGTCAGTTTTCAATGTTTTCCAATAAGCTAATGCTTTATCCCAAGCTTCGCCTTTTGGACTTTGTTCACGACCTTCAAGATAATCGAAAGTAGTTTGGTCTGGAGCAATCATACCTCCACGAGCACCCATTTCGATACTCATGTTACAAACTGTCATACGACCTTCCATTGACATATTTTCAAATACATCACCTGCATATTCTACAAAATAACCAGTTGCACCAGCAGTAGTTAATTTAGAGATGATATATAAAGTAACGTCTTTTGGCGTAACACCTTTGCCAAGTGGGCCATTTACGTTTACACGCATTTTCTTTGGCTTAGGCTGCATAATACACTGAGATGAAAGTACCATTTCAACCTCAGAAGTACCAATACCGAAAGCAATTGCACCAAAAGCACCATGCGTAGAAGTATGTGAGTCACCACAAACGATTGTCATACCCGGAAGAGTGATCCCATTTTCTGGTCCAACTACGTGTACAATACCATTTTTAGGATTATTCAAACCCCAGTGAGAAATACCATATTTCGCAGTATTTGTTTCTAAGGCTTTCAACTGATTAGCAGAAAGTGGGTCAGCTACTGGAAGATGTTGATTGATTGTAGGAGTATTATGGTCTGCCGTAGCAAAAGTACGATTCGAGAACATCACCCCGATACCTCTTGTTTCTAAGCCTAAGAAAGCAACTGGACTGGTAACTTCATGAATAAAATGACGGTCAATGAAGAATACATCAGGGCCGTCTTCGATTTTACGAACAACGTGGGCATCCCATACTTTGTCGAATAATGTTGTTGGTTGCATATTGTTTTTAATAATTAAGATTCTATGGTACAAATTTGAGAAGAAATATAGATAAAGTATTAACGAATTAAGTTCAAAAAATAACGTTTTTAGTTCAGTATAGATTAGTGGTCGTAAAAAAGCATCTGTTTTTGATACGAAAAACAAAATTAATTATAATTAAACATTATTTAATTGACAAAAAGATATTTTTAGTCCAATTTTTTCTTGAAATAGTTTTTTAATACGAAACTTAAAAATGTATATTTGTACAATTAGCTATGAATTATTAAACACAAACTTTCAATCAAAATCCTTTTTTACCACTATGAACAACATCGTTTACTTAGTACCAGCCTTTGGCATTGTAGGATTGCTCTATACCGCTTGGCGATTTAGCTGGGTTTCCAACCAACCAGCAGGAAATGCCGAGATGCAAAAGCTCTCAGGTTATATTGCTGATGGAGCTATTGCTTTCTTAAAAGCCGAATGGAAGGTATTAGCTTATTTTGCCATTCCTACTGCACTTTTATTGTTCTGGTTAGGCTCTGATACTGGCACACCTGAACATCCTATTCATTCTTCTCCTCTTATTGCTATTTCCTTTTTAATCGGTGCATTGTTGTCTGCGACTGCTGGTTATATCGGTATGCGTATTGCTACTAAAGCAAACGTGCGTACTGCTGAGGCTGCTCGTACTTCGCTTTCTAAAGCACTTGATGTTTCTTTTACTGGTGGTTCAGTAATGGGCATGGGCGTTGCTGGCTTGGCAATTTTGGGGCTTGGCGGTTTGTTCATTGCCTTTTATAATATTTTTGCTCAAGGTCAGGCACTTACTTCTGATGAAATGAAAACTGCTATTGAAGTATTGGCAGGTTTTTCTTTGGGTGCTGAATCTATCGCTCTTTTTGCCAGAGTAGGAGGGGGGATTTATACAAAAGCTGCCGATGTGGGTGCTGACTTAGTAGGTAAAGTAGAAGCAGGAATTCCAGAAGATGACGTGCGTAACCCTGCCACTATTGCCGACAACGTGGGTGATAACGTAGGTGACGTAGCTGGGATGGGTGCTGACTTATTTGGTTCTTATGTAGCCACTATTTTAGCAACAATGGTACTCGGACAAGAAATTGAAGTAACAGATAACTACGAAGGCTTTTCGCCTGTGTTGTTACCTATGTTGATAGCAGGCGTAGGTTTATTAGCTTCATTGGTTTCTACTTTCTTTGTGAAAATCAAAAGTGAAACTTCTTCGGTACAGAATGCCTTGAACTTGGGTAACTGGATTTCCATCATCATTACTTTTATTACTTCGTATTTCTTAGTAAAAAATATTTTACCAGAAACACTTAATCTTCGTGGTTTTGAATTTACTTCTAATGGTGTATTCTTGGCTATCGTTGTCGGATTAGTAGTGGGTGCTTTGATGTCGATGATTACTGAATATTATACCGCTATGGGTAAAAGACCAGTGCTTTCTATCATCGAAAAATCTGGTACTGGACACGCTACTAATATCATTGGTGGTTTGGCTGTTGGGATGGAATCTACCGTATTACCTATTTTGGTTTTAGCAGGTGGTATTATTCTTTCTTATAAGTTCGCTGGTTTGTATGGGGTATCTATTGCAGCCGCAGGGATGATGGCTACAACGGCTATGCAATTGGCGATTGATGCTTTTGGTCCTATTGCTGATAATGCTGGTGGTATTGCTGAAATGTCTCAACTTCCTCCAGAAGTACGTGAGCGTACAGATAATTTAGATGCCGTAGGTAACACTACCGCAGCCACAGGTAAAGGTTTTGCTATTGCTTCGGCTGCTCTTACTTCTTTAGCTTTGTTTGCGGCATTTGTAGGTATTGCAGGCATTAAAGCCATTGATATTTATAAAGCTGATGTTTTAGCAGGTTTATTTATCGGTGGTATGATTCCATTTATCTTTAGTGCCTTGTGTATTTCGGCGGTAGGAAAAGCAGCGATGGAAATGGTAAATGAAGTACGTCGTCAGTTCCGTGAAATTCCGGGTATTATGGAATATAAAGCAGAACCCGAATATGAAAAATGCGTAGCTATTTCTACCGAGGCTTCTATCAAACAAATGATTTTACCGGGTGCTATTGCTTTGATTACCCCTGTAATCATTGGCTTTACTATGGGGCCTGAGGTGTTAGGTGGTTTATTGGCAGGTGTTACTGTTTCGGGTGTATTGATGGGTATTTTCCAATCTAACGCTGGTGGTGCTTGGGACAATGCTAAAAAGTCTTTTGAAAAAGGTGTTTTAATTGATGGCGTAATGTATTATAAAAAATCAGAACCACATAAGGCTTCTGTAACAGGTGATACTGTGGGTGACCCTTTCAAAGATACTTCTGGCCCATCTATGAATATTTTGATTAAGCTGATGTCGATTGTGTCTTTAGTAATTGCTCCATATATCGCTGTGCATACGACTGATGTTGGTTCAACTTTAGAAAAACAGGTTGTTCCAATCGTAAAAACGATTAAAAATATTCCTGTGGGAGCTAAAGTTACTGCGGTGACTAAGCTTGTGAAATAGGATGTGTTTATTGGTTTTGAGTAATAGCTTATAAACAGTATAAAGACCTCACCCCCCAACCCCCTCTCCTGTTGAGAGGGGGCTTTTTGTTTTCGAGGATTAATAAATGAGTTTGGAGTCTTTTAAGAAAAAGAAATAACCTAAAAAACAACACATTAAGTATCTGACAGTCAATTATTAAATCCAAGAAACTGCTCCCCTTCTCAGAAGGAGAAGGGTGGCCCGCACAGGGGCTGGGGGATGAGGTTAATTAGCCTATATTTGCCGTGCGATAGCCTATATATGCTTTGCGATTACTCTGTCACATCCTAAAAAAGCTTGACAGTATTAGGGTTTAAAAACTGAATTGACTGTCAATCTTTTTTTATTGTATTACTAAGATTACGATGAGTCTGTTCACCGAACTGTGTCAGTCTAAATTTAGGGAGTGTTATTGCTCTTAGAACTAACATCTATAAAAAATAGTACTCGTTCGTGGATTTCAAAGGGAAAAATTCAACCAGATTTTAATTGATTTAGAATGGTCTAAAGAAAATTTAGAAGACCTTTTAAATAAGAGACCTAAATATTTGATGAAAGGTGTTTTCACTAATTCAAGTACCAAAATTAATGAAGTTTTCCCAAATGCTAAGAAGGGTAATTCTTATACAGGTTAAACCCATTTAAATATTATAGAGTAGTTCGATTAGATATTGGTCATTCCAACCTGCTAACTTTCTTTGTCAGTTATTTTATTGAGTAATTGCAAAGATAATTTACGAATAATGGCTAAATTTTCGGAAGCGTTTCCAGCTTGAGTTCTTTGCAAATCTTCTCGAAAAGTAACGTCTAATTGCCAATGCAAGCTATTTTCTATACTCCAATGATTGCGAATATATTGGTTAAAATCCTTAGGTTCAGGTTTTAAATCACTCAAATAATAACGGGTTTCAAAACTAATTTTATCCTTAATTTCCCTTGTCGATTCTATGATAGTAATGCTTTTAAGATGTTGCCAAGGGGCTAAATCATCGTAGAGTGTTAGGTCATTTTCAACATAACATGTTCGAGTTTCGATGCGTCCACTACCAAAGTCAATGTGTTCATTTTTAGGAAGTTGAGGTTTTATTTGGGCTAATCTTTCACTGACTTGCTGATAAATATGTTTGTTGTTATTCTTCAAGGCTAATATATAATGCCCTTGTTTTGAGGTAATTATATCTGCGTTTTTGACATTGCAAGCAATGGCATCAATGGTTACGAGACTATCTTTTAAATCAAGACTATTAAGCAAGTTTGGAACTGCCGTCTTTTCACGGTTCGCCGTTGCGATTGGATCTTGAATCTACTTTTTGTTGTCCTAAGATTAGTTTATGGTCAGAAAACCAAGTACTTAATAAACAAAGTCCTGATTTTTTATTCCCAAATTTAGCTGTTGCTCTAAGAACTTTTCCATCAATATTGATTTGTGTATATTTCTCATTGAGAGTTGATAATTTTTTTTTGACCAACGATAAAGGCTATCAGCAAAAGCATCTTTATCTAAAAATTTTAATACTCTATTAAAAGTATCAAGCGAAGGTATACCATTAGGTAATTCCAAAAATGTTCTGGGAAAAGACTCTTTTGAGTTCCATACAAGGCAATACCTTCAAAATCGTCTGCACCGCATACGAAGGCACAGACTGATATGACTAAAATGTCTAATAAATTATGTCTCTTAAGGCGATTTATACGAAAATCGGGAACGTCTTGAAAGAATGTTTGCCAGTTCATCCGACAAAGTTCTTAATTTTATAAATAACTCGCATTTTTAAATGCGTTCAACCTGATTCTGATAGTGGATTTGATTATATGATAAAAAGAACATCTATGAGACCGGCACCCTCCCTTTAGTTGTGTAAGTTTTGTTGGGGCTTTGATTTTTTAAAAAATCAAAGCCCCAACAAAAAACTTTAAATAACTTAGGAACAATAATTGTCATTTTTATGGATAAG